>JAACDV010000091.1 GCA_009936825.1 Bacteroidota bacterium
ATATCGGGTTCTCTTCCCCGATTTCAACCTGTTATACAGCAGTGTAAACTATATGGTCAACTAGAATTTGACAGAATTGAAAAGATTTCGACCATGTTTCTTTTCGAATATTTCTCTAAAATAGAGTAATTCGCACGAAAATTATGTCGAAGCCATGTAAATTGCCTTTTGGCATAGTGCCGACTATCACGGCAGGCAAGTTCGATAGCGCGGTCACGGTCGATCTCGCCCTTTTGCATCGCAATAATTTCCCGAACGCCAAGCGCCTTCATCACCGGCAGGCCCGGATCCAGTTGGCGCGCAGCAAGCCGCATCACCTCATCAACCGCGCCCTCCTCCATCATCCGGACAAAGCGGGCATTAATCGCCGCATACACATCTTCCCGCCGAGGGGTGAGCGCAATAGTCACGGCATCGCCCTTAAATGCCCCGTGATGCGGGTCATTCTGCCAATCACTGATAGGCCGGCCTGTTGCGCGCAACACGCCCATCGCGCGCACCAGACGCTGGCTATCGCCGTCAAACAGCCTGTTGGCGGTAGCCGGGTCGGCTTTGCCAAGCTCGGCGCGAAAGACAGCCCCGCCCTGCGCGCTAAGCTGGGCCCTGACAGCGGCGTGAATTTCCTGCGGCACATCCGGAATTGGTGCGATTCCCATCAACCCTGCCTTTAGATACATGCCGGTCCCGCCGACGATAATCGGCACCCTGCCACGGCGCCGCGCTTCATCCATAGCTGCTGCCGCATGTTTCAGCCACCACGCCACCGAAGCCCGCACCCCCCCGTCAACGCTGCCATAGAGACGGTGCGGGACGCGGACTTCATCATCCTCACCGGGACGCGCGGTAACGATGCGAAGATCATTATAAAGCTGCATCGAATCTGCGTTGATCACCACCCCGTTCAATGCCTGTGCCAAGGCCAACGCAAGCCCTGACTTGCCTGCCGCAGTAGGACCAGCGATCATCAGATAGCGCCCAGCATTGATGACAGCGCGCATGGCGCTGACGTCTTTGCCAAAATCAATGCCTTCCGGCGCTACCGTTCCTGCTTTAGATTTAGTGCGCATTATTTTTTCTGGATGCTCGGTCATCTTGCTCTATGCTTTGTCCCTGTTGCCCACATGGACAGATCAAAGGTAGCTGCACTATGCATCAGGTTGCTGTTTTTTCAAGCTCATCCGACATTACCGCATCTTCAGGCGTTAATCTGGAAGTTGTGGCCGGTTTGGTCCGCACTACCCAGCTTGCAGACTTCCCGGTAACCTGTCTTGGCGAGGAGAACGCCTATGAGATCGCAATCCCCGATGGTTTAATCGAAGATAGCACGCATCAGGATACATTGCTGACCTCACTTAGGCAGCCAGCAGACACGCGGTCAATCGACGTCAACCTTGTGCCCGGCAATAACCGGCGTAAGAAACTGCTGATTGCTGATATGGACAGCACGATTATCACCGGAGAATCGCTGGATGATATGTCACAGCTGGCAGGGATGGCCGAAAAGATTTTCCCCATCACCCGGCGCGCAATGCGCGGTGAGTTAGATTTTGAAGAAGCGCTGGATGCCCGTCTAACCCTGCTGGCCGGACAGCCTGAAAGCCTGATCGCGGCCGCGCTTGATCAAGCTGAACTGACCGCCGGTGCCAAAACGCTGGTTGCCACAATGCGCGCCAATGGGGCGTTTTGTTATCTGGTATCGGGCGGCTTTACCGCGATTACCGGCCCGATCGCAGAACAATGCGGGTTTCATGATCATCAGGCAAATATTCTGGAAGTGCATAACGGAGCGCTAATGGGACGCGTTAAAAAGCCCGTTCTGGACAGCGATGCCAAGGCAGGATTTCTGACGCAATACTGCAAGGAACATAGCCTGACGCCCGATGACGCCGCCTGTATTGGCGACGGTGCAAACGATTTGGCAATGCTAAGCATGGCGGGATACGGTGTTGCCTTTAAGGGCAAACCACTGTTACGCGCCAAGGTCAGGCTGCAGCTAAACCACACGGATTTGACCGGGCTTTTATTCCTGCAAGGCTATCATGCAGAAGAATTTGCCTAATCTGAAATGATACAAAAAGGGGCAGCGTCATTCCGACACCGCCCCCTTTTTTAAGACCGGCCCCCTTTTATAAGACCGGCCCTTTTTTAAGTTTTGGTCAGGCTATCCACCTGGCCGCCTGCATCACTCCTCGACAAAGCCGATTTGAACAAAGCGTTCGCGGCCTTCGCGCTCAATCAGCAACAGCACACCGGCACGGCCAGCCTCCAGTGTTTCCTCAATCGATTTGGCAAGGTCACCGGCGCTTTCCACGCGGCGTTGGCCGAATCTGCGGATAATATCACCCGGTACCAGCCCTTTTTCTGCCGCCGGACTACCGTCAATAACTTCGGTGACTACCACGCCGGTAAGCGTTTCATCGAGGCCCAGCTTTTCGGCAAGTTCGGCGCTCAGATCCTCTACCGAGAATCCCAGCCTGCCAAAGCTCTGCTTGTCACCTTTTGGCTCTTCGCCAACCAGACCGACGAGCTCGGCCTTTTCCAACTCGCCAAGCGTGACTTCAACTGTCATCTGCTTACCGCCCCGGAAAACCTCAACCTTAACCGTCGTTCCAATATCGGTTTCCGCTACGATCCGCGGCAAATCCCGCATTCGCTCAATGGGCTTGCCGTCAAAGCTCAGGATAACGTCTCCCGGCTCAAGACCGGCCATATCGGCGGGGCTTTTCTCGTTGACCGAACTAACCAGCGCGCCGCCAGCATCATCAAGACCAAGAGTGCCGGCAATATCCGGCGTTACCTCTTGAATAAAGACACCAAGCCAGCCACGCCGCGTTGTGCCATATTCGGAAAGCTGGGCGGCAACGCGCTTTGCCAGATTGGACGAGATCGCAAAGCCAATGCCAACCGACCCGCCAGATTGCGAGAAGATTGCCGTGTTGATGCCGATAACTTCGCCCTCAACATTGAACAAAGGTCCGCCCGAATTACCGCGGTTGATCGAAGCATCAGTCTGGATAAAATCGTCGTAAGGCCCATTGCCAATATCACGGCCACGCGCCGAAACAATTCCGGCTGTTACCGTTCCGCCGAGTCCAAACGGGTTGCCAATAGCCAGAACCCAATCGCCAACACGAAGCTCATCAGAATTACCAAACGAGACCGCGCTAAGCTCGGTTTCGCCCGGATCGATCTTCAAAACAGCAATGTCAGTCTTTTGATCCTGTCCCAGAACCTTGGCGACAAAACTGGTCTCATCGGCAAGGGTTACCGTGATTTCTTCGGCATTTTCAATTACATGAAAGTTTGTGACCACAATTCCGCTGGCCTCAACGATAAAGCCGGACCCCAGCGAGGCGGTGCGACGTTTGCCCCTGTTCTCACCAAAGTTTTTGAAAAACTCTTCAAAAGGTGAGCCCGGCGGAAATTGCGGCATTTCCATCCCTTGGCCATCATTCACGATGGTGGTTGTCGAAATATTAACAACCGCAGGGGACAGACGCTCAACTTGATCTGCAAAACTGTCAGGCCGCTCGCCTGCCACGGCACCAAATGCCATAAACACAACGACGCAGCTGGCAAGAGCGGGTCTTGTCATCTGTCTAGCGCTGTTTGCAAGGGGACGAAATAACGTCATTAACATTGGATATGATCTCCTGACAGATGATACTTAATAACAAACGGGACTGAAAAGCTAACGGGGGCAAAAGACCGCCCCCGCCGCATGTTTTGACTAGACACTTTTATGACCAATAACCATGACCAAAAAAGGGCAAAGATATGTCTATTTTTATTCGCCGCCGTTTTTATCCTTGAAGAACCGGAAAAAGCTGCTGTTCGGCGAAAGAACCATCGATGTGCCGGTATCGGTCATCGATTTGCGATATGCCTCCATCGAACGATAGAACGCAAAGAACTCAGCATCTTGACCGAAACTGTCGGCATAAATCTGAATTGCCAGCGCATCACCTGCACCGCGCGCTTCCTGCGATGTACGTTGAGCTTCGGAAATAATCACGGTCCGGGTTTTTTCGGCGTCGGCGCGAATTTTTTGCGCTTCTTCCTCACCCGTTGCGCGGAATTCCTTGGCTTCCCGCTCACGCTCAGACTTCATCCGGTTAAAGATGTTCTGGCTGGTCGCTTCGGGATAATCCGCACGCCGGAGCCGTACATCGATGATCTTGAGGCCAAGCGATGTTACCGAAGCGTTCACCTCATCACCGATCGAACGGGTGATTTCATCCCGCTGGCCAGTCAGGATTGATGCCAAAGTTTCACGGCCAAGCGCCCGGCGAACCGAGGAGTCGATGATGGCCTCAAGCCTGCCACGCGCGCCCGTCTCATTACGGACTGTTTGATAGAACAGCAAAGGATCAACGATGCTGTAACGCGCATAGGCGTCAACCTGAAGGCGCTTTTGGTCCGACAGGATAACTTCTTCGGCATCCTGCGGAATCAAACTTAGAACGCGCTTTTCATAATAGATGACGTCCTGAATGAACGGCAGTTTGAAAGCCAGTCCCGGTTCCTGAATGGTCCGCTTTGGCTCACCAAATTGCAGCACCAGCGCCTGCTGGGTTTGATTAACGGTGAACAGAGATCCGAAGGCGCCGACAATCAGCACCCCCAGAATGACTATTGTCGAAATACGAAACACACCCATCTTAGTTTCCTCCCGACGATTTGGTCAGTTCACGAAGCGGAAGATACGGCACGACGCCGCCACTGTCTTCGTCAATGATGATTTTTTCGACATTGGCGAAGATTTCTTCGACAGTCTCGATGTAGATACGCTCTTTGGTTACGGCCGGGTTGATCGAATAGGCTTGGTAGACCTGATCAAAACGCGACGCGTCACCTTTCGCACGGTTAACGACTTCAGCTTCATAGGCTTCGGCCTCGGCAATCAGTTTGGCAGCGGCACCACGCGCCCGCGGTACCACGTCATTCCGGAATGCTTCGGCTTCGTTCTTCAGCCTGTCACGGTCTTGGCGTGCCCGCTGCACTTCGTTAAAGGCGTCAATAACGTCGGCTGGCGGATCAACTGCCAACAGCTGCACGTCACGAACCATCACGCCGGCACCATATTCATCAAGCAATTCCTGCAACTGCGCACGCGCCTGCACCTGAATATCCTGACGGCCTTCGGTTAGTGCGGTCTGAATTGGCGTGCGACCGATAATCTCACGCATCATCGCCTCGGCCGCCACTTTGATTGTCTCGTCGGGTTCAGCCAGATTGAAAAGATACTGACCAGCGTCAGATATCCGCCAGAACACGACAAAATCGATATCGACAATATTTTCATCGCCGGTGATCATCTGACTTTCGTCAGCAATGTCACTGCGCGATGAGCTGTTGCCACTGATATCGCGATACCCGATCTCAATCCGGTTATCGCGCGTCACTTCGGGCGTCATCACCGACTCAAACGGATAGGGAATATGATAATGCAGGCCGGGAGCTGTTGTCCGAACCCATTCGCCAAACCGCAAAACAACACCCTGCTGCTGCGGATTAACCCGATAAAAGCCGGTCAGCGCCCAGATAGCAATGGCGACAATCAGCAAAAGCGATATCGATCGCCCACCGGTTGGCAGAAATTTACCCAGCGCTTCACGGCCTTGTTGAACCACCTGATCGATGTCCTGCGGTGGACGACCACCGCCGCCAGACCCCCAAGGACTACCGCCGTTTCCGCCGCCACCGCCGCCGCCTTTACCGCCGCGACCGCCGCCTTGGCCGCCACCCTGACCCCAAGGGCCTCCGGGGTCGCCTCCACCCTGATTATTCCATGGCATGATATGCCTACTCCATCGTGCTAAAGTTGCGATGTAGCACCGTCCCACCCGTGATTCGGGAGAGATTAGGCGCCCTGATTGGTTTTGAGGGCCACGCATTTCCCCGCCAATTGTTGCAAAACATCAGCGATAGGACTATGTGACCTCGTACCATCCCCATATTTGCACAGAAACGGTTGATTTCAAGCATGGCTAATGAATTGACAGAAGAGAAAATTCGCGAAGCGCTCTCCAGCGTCACCGCGCCCGGCAAATCCGGCGACATTGTTGCCGCCGGTCAGGTGTCAGGAATTGTGATAAAAGACGGTCATGTTGGCTTTACTATCCAGATTGATTCACCCGATAAATCAGCGGCAGATAAAATTGCAAAAGACCTTCGCACAGCCAGCGAAAAAGCTGTTCGTAGCATTGCCGGCGTTCTGTCTGCTACGGCGATCCTGACCGCGCATCAAGCTGGCCCGCAAACCCCGGCTGAAGCCGCTGGAGGACCTGCTGGCGGCGCCCCTGCCCCGCGCTCGATGCTGCAACCGGCCAAGCATCTAATTGCTGTTGCGTCGGGCAAAGGCGGCGTTGGTAAATCCACCACCGCGATTAATCTGGCACTGGCGATTGCTGCCACCGGCGCACGGGTAGGAATTCTGGACGCTGATATTTATGGACCATCCCTGCCGCGTCTTCTTGGCGAAAACCGCAAGCCCGAGACTTATGGAAAAAAAATCAAACCGATTGAGGCTTGGGGACTGCAAACCATGTCAATCGGCTATCTGGTGGCTGAAGAATCGCCAACAATCTGGCGTGGCCCGATGGTCATGAGTGCGCTGGAGCAGATGCTGCGCGATGTGGCTTGGAATAATCTTGATGTGATGGTCATCGACATGCCGCCCGGCACTGGCGATGCCCAGCTGACGTTATCGCAGCGTGCCGCGCTATCGGGTGCCGTCATTGTATCAACACCGCAGGATCTGGCCCTGATCGACGCGCGCAAGGGCCTGAACATGTTCAATAAAGTGAATGTGCCAGTGCTGGGTATTATTGAAAATATGAGCCATTTTATCTGCCCTGATTGCGGCAGCCGCCATGATGTTTTTGGTCATGGTGGGGCGCGGAACGAAGCAGCCCGCATTGGCGCGCCTTGCCTAGGAGAAGTGCCCTTGGAAATGGCGATCAGAGCAACATCAGACGCCGGAACGCCAATTGTCGCCAGCGCGCCAGATGGCCCGCACGCGGCACATTACATCAGCATTGCAAAAGCCGTTCTGGAACAGCTAGAGGCCACCCAGTTATCCGGCCCCAGCATTGTCATCGAATAAAGTGTCATCAAATAATATGACCGGCAAAGGTTAACGCGCCCAGATACCAACTGGCCCAGATACCAAC
>JAACDV010000092.1 GCA_009936825.1 Bacteroidota bacterium
AAACGGCCAGCAGAGCTGACCGTTTGTGACTTTTGAACATGATACGTTTTAATTTGGCGTGTTTTGGCACTTAACGGGGTTTCGGCTAACGGGGGTCCGGCTACCGGTTGTTAGCCTATAACGCCAACCGACCAAACGATTATCCCTGCCGTGCCTTCATGCGCGGGTTGCGCTTGTTGATCACATAAAGACGGCCGCGGCGGCGCACTACTTGGCAATGGCGATCGCGCGTTTTCAACGTTTTTAATGAACTGACGACTTTCATCTTCGTCTCCCTCGCCCAAAGGCGGGCTGAATTGAGCGCGGAAACTAGCACCGCACTTCGGCCCCGTCAATCGTGAAATGGGCTGATCACACGCATATTTGCGGCCAGACTGCGAACACCCGGACCACTATCTAACCGGATATTTTATCCGGCACAGGCAATGCCGGTGCCTTTCAGACCGCAATAGCCGTTCGGGACCTTGTGAAGATATTGTTGGTGATATTCCTCGGCGTAATAAAAGGTTTGGCCCATCTCAATCTCGGTGGTGACGGCATCAAGACCCGCCTCGGCCAGAACCGCACCATAGCGCACAGCCATAGTGCGCGCCGCCGCCAGTGACGCCTCATCCTCGCAATAGATCACTGAGCGATATTGCGTGCCGATGTCATTACCCTGACGGAAACCTTGTGTTGGATCATGCTCCTCCCAAAAGGTTTTCAATAGGGTTTCCTGCGAAAGGATAAGGGGATCATATACCACCAGAACCACCTCAGAATGTCCGGTGCGCCCTGAACACACCTCTTCATAGGTCGGGTTCGGGGTAGTGCCGCCAGCATAGCCAACCGCCGTGGTGAATACGCCCGGCAATTGCCAAAACAGGCGTTCAGCTCCCCAGAAACAGCCAAGTCCAACCTGAATTTGCACCAGACGATCATCGAACGGTCCCATTGTGGGGGTGCCCAGAACGCCGTGCGGCGCGCCCTTCCAGACGGGCATTTCGCGCCCGGGTAAGGCTTCGCTTTTTAGGGGCATGCGGGCTTTGAAGGGGTTGGAGAATAACATCGGTATGTCCTTTTTTATTATCTAATCTCGGCGGAGTGCTTCAACGCCGGGCAAAACGCGGCCTTCCAGCCATTCCAAAAATGCACCGCCCGCTGTTGACACATATGAGAATTGGTCGCTGACACCCGCATTTGCAAGGGCAGCCAGCGTATCGCCGCCGCCCGCCACCGACATGATCGACCCTGATTGGCTGGCGGACGCAACCGTTGTCGCTAGAATATTTGTTGCGCTATCAAAGGGTTTAATCTCAAACGCGCCCATCGGCCCGTTCCACACCACCGTTTTGCAATCCCTGATAAGATCAGCCGCCGCCGCCGCCGAGGCGGGTCCGGCATCAAGAATCATATCATCGGGTGCAATATCTCCCAGACGCGCGGTACGGCTTTCCACGCCTTCATGAAAGGATTTAGCCACCAGAAAATCATCGGGAAGGAAAAGTTGGCAGCCATGGTTTTTAGCGGAGGCAGCAATTCTGGCGGCAGTATCAACCATCTCGGCCTCAACCAGCGATGCACCGATATCATGCCCGGCAGCCAGCAAAAAACTGTTCGCCATTCCGCCGCCAAGCCCCAGAAGATCACCGCGCTGCGACAGATTTTCCAGCACCTGAATCTTGCTTGATACTTTTGCCCCGCCAACCATCGCGCAAAGCGGGCGTTCAGGGTCCGATAACGCCCGGTGTAGCATGGTCAGCTCAGCCCCCAGCGCGCGGCCAGCCGTTGCCACCGGCATCATCCGCGGCAACGCTTCAACCGAGGCATGGGCGCGGTGCGTGCAGGAAAACGCATCGCCAACATAAACATCGCCAAGGGCGGCCAGCGCCGCAGCAAATTGGGGATCATTCGCCTCTTCACCCGCATAAAACCGCAGGTTTTCCATCATCATCACATCGCCATCTTGCAGACCTGCAACCGCGCGCGCGCCGTCGCTGCCAATAACGTCATCCACAACCGGAACCGGAATTCCCAGCAACACCGCCAGCGCCGCCGCAACGGGGGCTACCGACATTTCAGGAACGATTTTGCCCTTCGGACGACCAAGGTGCGTTAGGATAATCACCCTGGCACCGGCCCTGAAAAGCGCCTGCAATCCGGGTAGGATGCGGCGAATGCGGGTATCATCGCCAACCACGCCATCAACCAGCGGTACATTCAAATCCAGTCGCAGTAAAACCCGCTTGCCAGCGGTGTCAATTTCATCGGCAAACAAAAAGGGGGCTTTCATTGTTATTTCCTGATATGCAGATTTTCATGTGGTCTCATTCGATATTATGCGCTTATGCTTGGATGAATACCACGCCATTAATA
>JAACDV010000093.1 GCA_009936825.1 Bacteroidota bacterium
ACGTTCATTTGCCCGCTGCCAGATAGACGGCGTTCCGGCATCATGCCATTCGGAAATTGACCGCCGGTCAGCAATTTGCGGATAGAGAAAATCGCTGTTCATCCTAGCCAAAGTTTCCGCCTCGCCAAGAAAATGTCCGGCCCCGGTTGTGGCCGCATGAATGGCGTCAGTGTCCAGCGTTTCGGGCGACACCTCAATTTCGATATGCGCGCTCAAAATGCTGCCAAGCATATCATTATCGATCACGTACCTTTCCAGCGCGGTTCCCATCAGACTGGCTTGCGCACCGCTAGCCTGAGTGATGAAATGCCCGCCCGCCTGAACCGCGAGTGTAACCGCCAGACATTTCTCATATCCTGATTGCGCATCGGGCGATTTGCTGTCGGTTGCTCCTGCAATGGTCGAACTGGGAAGGCCATAAAACCGCGCCATCTGGATTGCGGCGGCGGTCAGCTTCGCCTGTTCGCCCCCGCCGCCCGACATCGCCCCTGTTCGTAAATCAGTGATCATCGGACGCGGCCCAAAAACCACTTTGGTTTTGGTTTCATTGCCCGTCAACTTATTCGCCCGATTATTGGCAAGATAGGCCAGCACCACGCCGGCCAGCGTTTCAGCGGTAGTTTGCGCAACGCAGCCGGCAATTGTCACCGGACTGGACGCACCAAGCTGGCCAAACGTATTCGCCATAACTGGAATACCGCATTCAACAGCACGGATCAGAACCAGTGCCGAATCAGCATCAAAGCGCAACGGCGGCACCACATGATTGATATTCAGCGACAGGAATGGCGCTTCGCGAAACGCCGCCTCTGATCCTGCCAGCATGTAAACCAGGCGCGCAATTTCATCGACACTGCTGGGCGAAGATGCGCTAACCACCACATGTTTTGTGGTCCCGCCGAGACTGGCCCAAGCGGTGTTTAGTTCAATCGCGGATGGGGCATCGAGATCGCGTGCCACCATCGGGCGACAAAAGAAATGGATGTGAGGCATCTGGTCAACCACGCGCGCCGCAGCGTAGATATCGCCAAGAACAGAAGGGCGATACCGGCGGCTTTCCAAATCCAGAATTTCGGGTGATGCCCCGCCAGTCCCAACATAAACACCGTCACCGCCAAGATACAGATCGGCCCCATCGCGGCGCGCATGCAGCGTTAACTGGCGGGGCAGGTTCGCCAGCGCAGTCGTGACAAGATCATTGGGAAATAACAATCGCCCCGCAGCATTGAGGCCGCCGCCTGCTGCTGTGACAAGGTCAATAACCTCATCCGGAGCCTCGCTAAAACCGGTCTCGGCAAGGATTGTCAGCGCGGCATGATGAATGCTGGAAAGCGCGGCATCATCTAACAGTTTTAACCATCCACCGGTGGCCGAAAGATGTGCCAATGGGGGGGTATTCGCGGCCAGATCAGAAGCACCTCCACTCTGGGCGCGACGTCCTGCTCGGCGGCGGCGGCGCGCATTAGGCGATTCAGGACTGGGCGACTCAGGATTGGGCGACTCAGGATTGGGCGACATTTGAATTCCGATGTTTGTACCAAGAGACCATTCAAGCATCGCGGAGGCGGCAAGCGGCGGCAAGCCCCTTGTTGCAAATTCATCAAGAATCTTTATCGCGCGGCGTTGCTGCGGCTAGTGTCCTCATTTCCAAGAAGCATCAACAGCGCGAAAATTGTTGCCCCGATGCCGAACAGAATTGGCAAAGGCGGCAAAGCACTGCCAAAGCCAATTTCCCATAAAAGAACCCATGCAGGCGTCAGATAGGAATAGCCCATCACCTTGGCGCTGGGCAGGCGCAGCGTTGCATATTGCAACAGGAAAAAAGATGATGCCGTCGCAAATAAGGTTAAATATGCAATGGCAATCCAGATGATCGGCGGTAAATTCAACCAATCAGTAGCAATGATTTGTTTAAATGCCAAAATGCCCAGCAAAATGGTTCCTGCCACCAAAACGCCGAAGGTAAAAGTTGTTGCGCTTTCCCCCCGGTTCAGCTTGCGCACCATCGGCGTATAAATCGCATGGGCAATGCATCCAACAAAATAAATCAGCTCACCCCGGCCAATATTAAGCGATGATATTGCATTGACATTTCCCCGAAAAATCACCCAAAGCGCACCAACCGCAGCAATCGACAGCGCCGCCGCCATACGCGGCGTTGTCACCTGACGCAGCAACAAATAGCCAAAGCCTGCCGACATTAACGGCATCAAGGTAAACACAGCAGCAGCCGAAACCGGATCAGCAGTTTTCAGACCTTCAAACATCATAACAAAATAGATTGTGAACAACCCGCCAAGAACGAAATAACGCCACGGGCTGGCCAGATGTTCGCGCTTTAGATCGGATTTCAGTACCGCCAACATGCCAAGAATAATGGTCGCAAAGGCAAACCGCGCGGCGGTAATGGCTTGCGGTGCGATGTCATTTGCAACAAGGGAGCCAAGGCTGAACGATCCGGCAACAAGCGCCGAGAAGGCCAACATGGCAACATGGCCCTTAATTTCATCGGGGGAGAGTTTCATCACCGCTACCCTAGCGAGTTACGCGCTTCAAGATCAAGAGAGTCCACTCAAAATGTAAAAAAGCTGCCCACCAAAATGATGGGCAGCTATATTTTTGGTCTATCGCCGAGGTCTGCGCTTACAGCGCTGCATCGGTGATCATGTGTGTCCATGCACCTGAAGGCTCTTTACTGATCACTGGATCAGATCCGCCCTTCATCAAAGTTGATACTGTGCGTGCATAATCCATTGGATCAAGGGCACCGTTCGAGCCTGCTGTCAGTTTGGCAATTTCACGCATCATCCGACGCTGGTGCTTTTCGGTCTGGGCACCAGTTGCATCATTATCAAGAACGATATCGGCAGCTTTATCCGGGTTGTTTTCAGCCCATTTCCAGCCCTTCATCGACGCGCGTACAAAGCGAACCATCTGATCTTTGAACGTTGCATCCTTCAACCGGTCCTCAAGCACATACAGCCCGTCTTCCAGCGTAGCTACTCCCTGATCCTGATATTTGAAAACAACCAGTTCGTCAGCTGTAAGCCCTGCATCAATGATCTGCCAATATTCGTTATAAGTCATTGTGGATACGCACTCGGCCTGCTTTTGCAGGATCGGGTCAACGTTAAAACCCTGCTTTAGAACATTCACGCCGCTACCACTGCCATCGGTTGGAATATTAAGCTGGCTCATCCATGACAGAAAAGGGTACTCGTTTCCGTAAAACCAAACACCCAGCGTCTTGCCGCGGAAATCTGCTGGTGTTTTAATGCCGGAATCCTTACGGCAGGTCAGCATCATGCCAGAAGATTTAAACGGCTGGGCGATGTTCACTAGCGGCACACCTTTTTCGCGAGACGCCAGAGCAGAAGGCATCCAGTCAATCACTACATCAGCGCCGCCGCCAGCAATAACCTGAACCGGAGATACGTCAGGCCCGCCCGGCTTGATTGTTACATCAAGACCTTCATCGGCATAAAACCCCTGATCCGCGGCAACAAAATAACCGGCGAACTGAGCTTGTGTTACCCATTTGAGTTGCAGCGTCAATTTATCGGCCGCGCTGGCAGCTGAGCTAACGGCAAATGCCGCGGTCAATGCCACACATGTTGTCAGAATTTTTTTCATTATCCTCTACTCCCTTGGTTGTGTAATTCTTCAAAACATCATTCAAACTTGCTTCTGGCGATTTGAAGGATGCCAGAAAGTCACCCGCTTTTCCAGCAGGCTAAGAAGGCCATAGCTCAGCGATCCGGCAAGTGCCGCAACACATATTTCTGCCCAAGCCATGTCAACATTCATCCGACCAACTTCGGTCGATATACGAAAGCCAAGACCAACAATTGGTGTGCCAAAAAACTCGGCAACAATGGCGCCGATAAGAGCCAGTGTGGAATTGATTTTCAACGCGTTAAAAATAAAAGGTGCCGCTGCCGGAAGTCGAAGCTTAAACAAAAGCTGCACATATGAAGAGGCATAAGTGCGAAGAAGATCACGCTCCATCGCCTGCGTTGCCTGCAATCCTGCAACCGTATTCACCAACATCGGGAAGAAAGTCATCACCACGACGACCGCTGCCTTTGATTCCCAGTCAAAGCCAAACCACAGCACCATAATCGGCGCGATTCCGACAATAGGAAGCGCCGAAATAAAGTTCCCAATCGGCAGAAGACCCCGCTGAAGAAATGGAACCCTGTCAATCAATACCGCCAGAATAAAAGCGCTTCCACATCCTAGAACATAACCGACAAGCGCGGATTTAATCACCGTCTGTTGAAAATCAGCCCATAGAATCGGCGTTGATTCAGCAAACCGAACGGCAATGGCAGAAGGGGGAGGCAACAAAACCATCGGAATTTCCAGCCCAATGGTCAGGCATTCCCAGACGAAAATAATCCAAACCCCAAAAAATACCGGAACAGCCAACGACAAGATTAATTCCACAAAGCGGGAGCGCCCGCGAATGGCCATGGATTTTTCAACCGCCAGCCAGCCATAAAGCCAGCTCGCAATAACCAACCCCCAACTGGCGGATGGCATGCCGCCCCGCAGCGACATCAACACCGCCACCATTCCAAACAAGCTGGCAGCAAGATCATACTGCCCCCCATTATTACGACTCTGAACTGGCAAAAACGCGGCACTCAACAGAACTGCAGCTGCTAGCAGCAAAACGCGATCAGTTTCAGCAAATGCCAGCATTCCAGTCAAAAATGCCCAGAACGCCGAGACCGCTGCAAGGCCTCTTAAAATGGTGGTAAACTGCGTCATGATCCAAGCCCCATCCGGCGCAGCGTAACGCGGCTGACAATGCCGACAATCGTGACCAAAGCTGCCGCCATAACTGCCGCGGTTATCAAGGCCGACCATATCTGGATAGTCTGACCATAATACGATCCAGCTAGCAGCCGCGCACCAAGACCGGCAACCGCACCTGTCGGCAGCTCACCCACAATCGCACCAACTAGGCTAGTAGCAATTGCAACTTTCATTGAGGCAAATAGAAACGGCACAGAGGACGGCAACCGCAACTTCCAGAACAACTGAATCCGCGATGTTTTATATGTGCGCATCAGATCAATCAGCATCAAATCAGGACTACGCAGACCTTTGACCATGCCAACCGCAACCGGGAAAAAACTGAGATAGGTCGAAATCAGCGCCTTTGGCAACAGACCCGATAC
>JAACDV010000011.1 GCA_009936825.1 Bacteroidota bacterium
AAAGTTATGGCCGTGATGAACGCCGCGACACAGCTGGAGGCAGAGGGCGCGAATGGGGTTCATCTGGAGATTGGCCAGCCGTCAACCCATCCCTTACCTGCGGTCAATGCGGCGCTGATAACGGCGCTCAATGATTTGGCGACGCATGGCTATTCAATGGCATTTGGAGAGTTGCCGCTGCGCCGCCGGATCGCCGCGCATTATCAAGACTGGTATGGCAGTAAGGCCGATGTTGATAATATCGTTGTGACCCCCGGATCATCGATGGGATTCGCGCTGGCATTTCTGGCAGCTTATAATCGGGGGGATAGGATAGCGCTGGCATCGCCGGGCTACCCTGCCTACCGCAATTTGATGCTGGCCATGGGATTGGAGCCAGTTTTGATGCCGTCTGGTGCAGCCGAGGGGTGGGTGCCAGATCTTGAAGCGCTGTTGGAATCCGGCCAGCCGTTACCCGATGGTATGTTGCTGGCCAGCCCGGCCAACCCCACCGGCGTGGTGATGAGCGATGCTGAGGTGGAAAAAACATGCCGCTGGTGTCATGAAAATGGTGTGCGTCTTATCATGGATGAAATCTATCACGGTTTGACATTTTCCGGTCAGCCGTCAACCGCGCTTGCCTATAGTGACAGTGTGATTGTGGTGAATTCCTTTTCTAAATATTTCTGCATGACGGGGTGGCGTGTGGGCTGGGCGATTTTCCCTACTGATTTGCTGGAGACTGTCGAGAGATTGGCGCAGAACATGTATATCGGCCCGTCGCGCCCAATGCAGGCGGGCGCCTTAGCGGCGTTTGATGATTATGCGGCGTTAAATGAAAATATCGAAATCTATCGCGCGAACCGCGATTTGTTGGTGCAGAATTTGCCAGCCGCGTTTTTGGGGGATATGGCGCCTTGCGACGGGGCGTTTTATCTCTATGCAGATATCAGCAATTTGACACGGTCAACGCCGGATTCAATTGCGCTGGCACAGGCGATGCTGAATGATGCGAATGTCGCGTGTACGCCCGGCGCCGATTTTGATGAGGCGTTCGGTCATCGCTATCTGCGATTGTCTTTTGCCGGCAGTCATGCCGATATAAAAGAAGCCAGCCGCAGAATTAACGACTGGCTCCCAAAATATTTGAAGTTACTCTAGCTGCGGCTCCACCAGCCTTTGCGCGGTGTTGCCTTGTCCTTGCTGCCGACCTCAACAATATCCTGCGGGGCGGAAATTACTGGCGCCCGCTCGGCCTGATCAGATGTTCCGTTAGAGGCATCACTTTTGGCAGAGCTAGATTTAGGCTTTGGTTTAGCGGTTGCTTTTGAGCTGGCCTTTTTAGCACTCTTCTTGGCAGCTTTTTTCTTTGCGGTTGTGCCCGTTTTGGCAGCGGCTTTTTTTCGTGTTTGGCGTGCTGACTCCTCGTCAGCAATTGCGTCAGTTTTTGCGTCAGCAATTGCGTCAGCAGATGCGTCACTTGTCGTATCGGCATCGCTTAAAGCTGGCGCCGCTTTCTTCGCGGCTTTCTTGCGAGTGCGGGGCTTTGGCTTGTCAGCTTCAGCATCGCCGCCAGAAACTGCATTAGCATCAACAGGTTCTGCATTGGTTGGCGCCGCGTCCATGCCATTTTCATTCACAGCGGCAACAGCTACAGCATCGCCGTTGGATCTGCCTGCATCACCATTGGACCTACCACGGCCACGGGACCGGCGGCGTGATCGCGACTTTGACGGTTTGTTTTCACCAGAATCTTCACCTGATGCCCCATCTTCAACCGCCGAAGATGGGACGCCCTCTGCTGATACGCTTGGTATTGCTTGGTCAGCTTCATTGTCGTTCTGACTAATTTCGGATCCGTTTGCAGCCCCATTTTCGGTGCTGTTCTCGCCGCCTTCGCCGTTCCGCCTTCTGCGTCTGCGACCACCCCGGCGGCCCCGCTTGCGGCGCTTTGGCTGGTCCTCATCGGAGGCTTCTTCCTGTTCACCCGCGCCGGGTGTTTCTGGATCAGCATCCTCTTCGGTATCAGAGTTGGTGTCAGTTTCTTGTTCTTTTACTGCTGGAGCAGTTTTGTTCGTTTCGCGCGGCGTATTGCCCTGCCAGCCGAGGCGCTCAACATTATGGTCTGTTGCGGTCAGGCTGTTGTCGGACAGAATGATAATTTTGATACCAAACTGTTCTTCAAGGGCGTTAATGCTTGGCCGCTTATGGTTCAGAATATACAGCGCCACATCGCCATGCATGGTGACGCGAAGCTCATCCATCTTGCCCTTCAATGCTTCATCCTCGATGACCCGAAGAAGTTGCAGAGCGGCCGTTTCAACCGACCGAACGCGGCCAGTGCCTTCGCAATGCGGGCACATGTTGCTGATTGATTCGTTAAAGCTGATCCGCAGGCGCTGGCGCGACATTTCCATCAGGCCAAAATGGCTGATTGACCCAATTTGGATGCGTGCACGGTCAATGCGCATCGCATCTTTCATTCGCCGTTCGACTGCATTCTGGTTCTTGTTTTCTTCCATATCGATGAAATCAACAACGATCAGGCCGGAAAGATCACGAAGACGCAACTGGCGGGCAAGCTCGTCCGCCGCCTCCAGATTGGTCTTCAGCGCGGTTTCTTCGATATTGCGTTCGCGCGTTGACCGGCCGGAGTTTACGTCTACCGCGACCAGTGCTTCGGTTTGGTTGATCACCAGATAGCCACCCGATTTCAGCGTGACTTGCGGGCTGTGGATCGTGTCCATCTGCTGTTCGGCCTGATAGCGCTGGAAAATCGGCAGGGTGTCTTCATATTTTTGGACCCGTTTCAGATGGCTTGGGATCAGCATTTTCATCTGCGCCCGGGCCACCTTGTAGGCTTCCTCGCCCTCGACCAGAACTTCGTCTACTTCGCTGGTGTATAAATCACGAATTGACCGTTTGATCAGATCGCCTTCTTCATGGATCAGGCTCGGTGCTTGCGATTCCAGCGTTTTCGTGCGGATTTCGTCCCATAATTTGGACAGATAGGCATAGTCGCGGGAAATTTCGGTTTTTGTACGCTTTGCTCCGGCGGTGCGCACGATTACCGCTACTCCGTCGGGAACATCCAACGCGCCAACAACGCTTTTTAAGCGCTTGCGGTCGGCGATATTGGTGATTTTACGGCTGACACCGCCTTTGCGCGTCGAGTTTGGCATCAAAACGCAATACCGTCCGGCAAGCGATAGATAAGTTGTTAGCGCCGCGCCCTTGTTGCCCCGCTCTTCTTTTACGACCTGCACGAGCATGATTTGCTTGCGTGACACTACTTCCTGAATTTTGTAGCGGCGGTATGACCGTTTACGGCGGGTATCCTCTTCGTCTGTATCCTCACCGCCGACGGTTTCCGGTGCATCACCGTTTTTATCGCCATCATCTTCATCATCGGCCTGCTCGCGCTCAGCCGCCATCAGGGCCTCACGGTCCTCAATCGGGATGCGGTAATAATCGGGATGGATTTCACTGAAGGCGAGAAAACCCTGACGGTTGCCGCCATATTCAACGAAAGCGGCTTGAAGTGATGGCTCGACGCGGGTTACGCGTGCGAGATACACATTACCTTTAAGTTGTTTTCTGTTTTCTGTCTCATAGTCAAAATCTTCAATTCGCGTTCCACTAAGCAGGACAACGCGTGTTTCTTCCGCCTGGCGGCCGTCGATCAAAAGTCTCTTTGTCATTTCTAGGTCTCTTTTCGGCAACCCGGTTTTGTCTCAAGCCCGCTATCGATCTAGCGATTGTGCTAGGGGTCGAGCTAAGCATTGAGGGACAAAAACCGGCTTGCGAGTGGTGGTGTCGTAACCAAAAGGGGGCCGGCAGCACCGCGTGCATCGTCCGAACTGCGGACGTTTGCATTTTTAGGAAGCGGAGGCGGGTCATGGATGGATCCTACGACAGGTTTCAAATGGTCTCGTCGGGTGCCTCTCGCACATGCCGGCAGTCGTGAGACATTTCTAGGTGTCTGGTATAACTGCGCGGGGCGGTATCACCCGAATTATTTTCTTTCGTGGCAATTTTCAGCAGATTGGGAAAGCCTCCCGCCTGCTGGCCAATTGGTAAGGAAGACTATATACACCCAAAAAGCAAAATGCCAACAACGTTAAATTAGTGTAATTCTATCAAGTAAATTAATGCAGCCACTTTTGGTACGCTCTGATATCATCAGCGCCAGCACTTCTACGTAAATGCCAAGCAGATGTCACTTAATCATATCAGGACCGCTAGGATCGTTATGACGCTTGAAATAAACTGGTTTGCCAAATCTAGCGGATACGCGCTGATAGCGTGTATGTTTGGTGTTCTATGCAGCCTGCTGAGCCCTGTTTCACACGCCGCGGATAACAGCGTTATTGGACTGCGTGTAGGCAGTGTAGAGATCGGATCAAGCGTTAATAACACACAAGCTGGTAGTAGTCAGGGTGCGGACGGGACTGCGTTGCGCGTTGTTGTTGAAACGCGCAATCCGGCAAATGCCAGCTTGAAATTGCTTAGTGAACCTTATCGGTTGGTGATTGATATTCCGGATGCGGACTGGCAGTTGAACGGTGTTGACGCCAGCGGCAATCTGGCAAAGCCGCCCGCCATAGAATATCGGTTTGGAAAGCCGCAGCCGGATATTGGCCGCATCGTCATTGAATTGAGTGACCCGGCGATACCGGTCCGTAAATCAGTGCTGGCGCCCCAAAAGGGAAGCAAGATCCCCGGCCATCGGTTAATCCTTGATCTGGTCAATAGTGGCAGAGCCGCCTTTCAGCTCACGGCAACGGCGCTTAATCAGGATGGCACCAGATTGCCTGCGCCCGGTGTAATGCCGCAACGCAAACCGGCT
>JAACDV010000094.1 GCA_009936825.1 Bacteroidota bacterium
AAGACTCGAACTTCCACGGGGGTTAGCCCACAGCGACCTCAACGCTGCGCGTCTACCAATTCCGCCACGGCCGCACGTTTGAGGTGCTGGTTTTATGTCACCGCCGCGCTTTTTAATCAAGAGCTTTCAGATTACAATTTTTTTCCCGGTTATGATCACCCTATTATGATCACCCTATTATGATGATATTTCAACTGGTCCCCGCGCTGTGCTATGGTAACGCGTTTTGAACGAACCGCCGAAAGGCACAACCATGGCAAAATCACCTTCGAACACCCCCAATAATGCCGCCAGCTACCCGCCTGCTCCGGGCGGCCTGCCTCCACAAAGCGGATTTGCCGGGGGACGCGCCGTCTTCACCGACGCCTATGCGGTGATCCCGCGTGGGGTCATGCGCGATATCGTTACCAGTTTCCTGCCGCATTGGCAGCGGGCGCGCGCATGGGTTCTGGCCCGCCCGATGACCGGATTTTCCGAAACATTTTCGCATTATCTGATGCAGGTCTCACCAAAAGGTGGCAGCACCAGCCCCGATCCTGACAGTACCGCCCAAAGCGTGCTGTTCGTCACCCAAGGCAGCATCAATCTGTCCATTGATGGTAGCGTGCATACCCTAGGCGTTGGCGGTTATGCCTATATTCCGGCCGGTGCAAGCTGGACACTGGCCAATGATGAAGGCAGCGACGCGCTGTTTCACTGGATTCGCAAACGCTATGTTGCTGTTGATGGTATTGACGCGCCCCCCGCCTTTGTTACCAGCGACGCCGAAGTTACACCAACCGAGATGCCCGATTGCGATGGTGTCTGGTCGACGTCGCGCTTTGTTGATCCGGCTGACCTGCGTTTCGACATGCATGTGAATATCGTCAATTTTGCCCCGGGCGGATCTATCCCGTTTGCCGAAACGCATGTGATGGAACATGGACTGTTTGTTCTGCAAGGCAAGGCTGTCTATCTGCTGAACAAGGACTGGGTTGAGGTTGAAGCCGGTGATTTTATGTGGCTTCGCGCATTTTGCCCGCAAGCCTGTGTTGCCGGAGGGCCGGAACCCTTCCGCTATCTTTTATATAAGGACGTGAACCGGCATATGCCGCTTAGCCCCGCAGGCCTGTAGAGGCGAGATGTCCGTAATTCCGCATAATTTAGACACCCAGACCCCCGGCGATCCCACATTCCATCACATCCCCGGATACGCCGCCTATACACCGATTATTGAGGCGATGCAGGCGCATGCCGCCGCGATCAGATCACAGAACGCCGAGGAGGTGGTCTGGCTGCTGGAACATGCACCAGTGTTAACCGGGGGAACGTCGGCCAGCGAAGATGATCTGGTCAATGCTGGCGATATTCCGACCCACCTTGCCGGACGCGGCGGGCAATGGACCTATCATGGCCCGGGCCAGCGCGTTGCCTATGTAATGCTGGATTTAACGCGCCGCCAGCCTGATGTCAGAGCCTATGTGAGCGCGTTGGAGAGCTGGATTATTGATGTGATTGGCGAATTTGGTGTCGTCGGAATACGGCGTGCGGGTCTGCCCGGAATCTGGGTGCCCTCCCCCGATAATACGCCCGGCCAGCTAGACAAAATTGCTGCCATAGGCGTTCGGATCAGCCGCTGGGTGACGTGGCACGGTATTGCGATCAATCTTGACCCTGATCTGTCGGCCTTTGATAGAATAATTCCTTGCGGCGTTCGCGATGGCGGCGTGACATCACTGGCAAAGCTGGGGGTGACTGCCGGCATGGACGAACTGGATGCGGCGATGAAAGCCCACTTTAGGGCAAATTTTGGCTCTGATTTTGGGGGCTAGACCCGAACGCTGCACCGGGGATCAGCGCAGATCATCCAGATAATCCAGCAGCGCGGTCAATGCTTTATCGGCATCGCGCCAGTGCCAGTTTGGCGCCTCGACCTCCCCCATCAGGCCATCCGTCGGGCCTTCGTGGTGCAACACAGCATTGCGCCGCCCGCGAAGCCAGCCAAGCGCCGCCTGATTTCCCGCATAGGCAAAATCGATTCCGTCCATATGACCAGCCGGACCGGCCTCTTCATTGGCCACAACATCAACCAACGTCGCCGCCAGAATCACCACCGAAAGCGGCATTCCAGCACTCACAGCGCGTCCAATTTCGTCCAGCAACGCTGCCGCATGGGGACCCAGAATAGCATCATCACGATTGCCAGATGGTTGCATACCGGCGGCAAGATGCCGCCAGCGCGATAGGCGCGCGGTTATTTCGGGTGATAAAACTGGGCCAAAACTAGCGGGCATTTATCGGTCTTATCCTGTCTTGAGCAAGGTTAAAAATCGGTGGGCATGGGCCAGCTCAGTTCGAATTAGCTCACGCCTATCTTCGGCCTCCCAGTCGCTACCCCATTTTTCACTCTGCCAAAGCTCATCCAGAAAGGCCGTTTCAAACAACGCCGCCGCGTCAAGCTTTCCGCGAATGAACGCCAACCCCAAAACCAGTGATCCGCCAAGTGCAACCGCACGGTGCAGCGCACCCAGCTGCCAGTCATCATAGGAGGCAACCGCGTGCTGAAAAGCGGTCAAGGTAGCGGCTGGCTGATTGACCGGCATAATTCCGGTTGCCACCACCAATTCAGCGCCCAGATCACGCCGCGCCCAATCAATCCATGGCGACCATT
>JAACDV010000095.1 GCA_009936825.1 Bacteroidota bacterium
AAATCCAGTATGGGTAAATCCGGGTTTGAGGCGGTGCCCGCAAGGTCGCTTGTCAACGAGCTTGGCGTGTCAGTGGCCACGGCAATGATCATCGGGTCGTTTGGAAACAGGGCAGGGGAGGCGTTATCAGGGCGAAAAATTTCAATCTTTGGAATGGCCTCGCGTTTAAATCCTTCAACCAGGACAATATCCGCCGGGTTTAATGCGGTCAGCAGATCAGCAAGTGATCGTTCAGAATGCGGGCGGTTTTCGCTAAAAATCACCGATCGGCTAGTCGACGCCACAACCACTTGACGAGCCCGTGCCTGACGGTGGCGAAAACTATCCTTGCCCGGAGTGTCAGCATCAAATTTATGATGCGCGTGTTTGATTGTTGCGATGTCCAAGCCGCGCAGATTTAGGCCAGCGATTATTTTTTCGGCAAGCGTTGTCTTGCCACTACCCGACCATCCGGCAAGACCTATCACATAGCCGTGCCTTGCAATGGCGGCGGCAAGTTCAGGGTCAGTCTGGGCCATTGCTGACATGCAAGAGAACGCGTTGAAAATATTGAATGCCGGTCTGTGCGGTGATAATCGCGGCAACCCAGAAAACGACCAGTCCGGCCTCATTGACAAACTGCAATCCCGGGAAAACCGGTGCGGCAATCAACATGCCGATGGCGATAAGTTGCAAAGTTGTCTTCCATTTCGCCAGCATCGAAACAGAAAGGCCAAGATTGCGCCCTGCGGTGAATTCACGAAGTCCGGAGACCAGAAATTCGCGTAGAATAATAATAAGCGCTGGTAGGAAGAACAGCCAACCGTCATTCGTAACAGTCGCCAACGCCAGCAAAGATGCACCGATCAGAACTTTGTCGGCAATCGGATCCAGCATCGCGCCAAATTTGGAAACAATACCAAGCCGCCGCGCCATCCATCCGTCAAAAAAGTCTGAAATGCTGGCAAGCAAGAACAGCGCCAGCGCGGGGGTATAGCCGCTTGATGGTTTATCAATCCAGATAAGTACGGCTACGGCGGGCGCAATTAGAATGCGTGCTACCGTCATCCAGTTTGGCACCGATTTCAGGGGGATCATCATTTTATACTCTTCTCCCCCCGTGCACGCCCCGCCAGCTATGCTGCAAATGCCAAGTTTTGTTACCTGTATTTTATGCTCAATTAAGCCTGTTTTTCAAGCATCTCTCAAGCTACCATCACGGTGGGCTGAGTATGGCGCATGCGGTCATGAATGCCCACTATAAAACCAGTCATATAGCTGTTTTGCCATAGCTTTTGAGATACCCTCGACGGCTTCCCAATCTTCTAGCCCTGCTGCCCCGACGGCGCGCGCCGATCCAAAATGTGCCAGCAATGCTTTTTTGCGCCGTGGACCAATACCTGGAACCCCGTCCAGCGGGCTGGTTAACTCAGTCTTTTGGCGTTTGGCGCGGTGTGTTCCAATTGCATATCGGTGCGCCTCATCGCGAAGCCGCTGCAAAAAATGCATGGCGGATGATTGTGGTGACAGCGTAAAGCTTTGGCGTTCGCGCATATGAAACTGTTCGCGGCCAGCATTGCGGTCGGGGCCTTTTGAAATGGCAACCACGGTGATATCAGAAACGCCAAGATCATCCATAACCTCGCTCACCACGCCAAGCTGACCTTTGCCGCCGTCAATTAATAGTAAATCCGGCCAATTCTCGCCAGTCCGGTCGGGGTCTTCCTTCAACGCGCGCTCAAACCGCCGGTGGATGACTTGGCGCATCATGGCGAAATCATCGCCAGTTGCAACCGCATTCCTGCCATCGGCACGAATGTTAAAGCGGCGGTAAGCGGCCTTGTTAAAGCCTTCGACACCGGCAACAATCATTCCACCAACCGCGTGTTTTCCCTGAATGTGCGAATTATCATAAACCTCAACACGGTCAGGCGGCGCGTCCATTGCGAATAGATTACCAAGTTCGGTCAGCAGGCGCCGCTGCGAGCTGGTATCGGCAAGGTTGCGCGCCAACGCCTCTTCTGCATTGTGCAATGCCATATCGGTAAGTTTGGTGCGGGCGCCGCGTTGGGGGCGGGTGATCTTGACTTCCCGCCCGGCACGTTCAGACAGCGCCCGCCCCAACAGCGGTTTGTCTTCGGGGTCGTGCGAGACCAGAATTTCTGCGGGAGGGTCTTTATCCTCGTAGAATTGTCCCAGAAAGGCGGTCAGCACGGCGGCGTGTGAGGTGTCGGCATTATGTGTCATGAAATAGGAACGGTTACCGTAATTTGATCCGCCCCGGATGAAAAATATCTGCAGGCATGATCGCTCACCGCTACGGGCGAGGGCGATAATGTCGGCATCTCGCAAGTTGGGAAGGTTAATGTCCTGATTGGCCTGAATACCGCTTAACGCGCGAATACGGTTGCGCCAGATTGCGGCGGTCTCAAATTCTAGCGCTTCGGCAGCCGCATGCATGTGCTTGGCATAATCGCGTTGAATTTTGGCAGATTCGCCCGATAAAAAGCGCCGCGCCTGCTCCATTTGAGCAGCATATTCAGTCGCGCTAATCAGGCCGACACATGGCCCTGTACAGCGCTTAATCTGATATTGGAGGCAAGGGCGCGTCCGCGCTGAAAAAATCGAATCCGAGCAGGTCCGTAGCATGAAGGCCCGCGCCAGGTCGGCAACGGTCCGGTTTACGGCGCCAGCTGACGCAAAGGGGCCGAAATAGTCACCTTTGCGGTTTTTACGGCCACGATGCTTGGTCAACTGGCCGAATTCATGATCGGCAGTCAACAGGATTTGTGGCAGGCTTTTATCGTCGCGAAGCAGAATATTGTAGCGCGGCTTCATTTTCTTGATCAGGTTCGATTCAAGAAGCAGCGCCTCAATCTCGGACTTGGTGACGATGACTTCCAGCTTTTCGGTTTCACTGACCATTCGCAGCAAACGGTTGGAAAGACGGTTTGGCTGGGTATAGCTGCCAACGCGCCGGACCAACGCGCGGGCTTTGCCGACATACAGCACTTCACCAACGCCGTTTAGCATACGGTACACGCCGGGATCCCCCGTTAGTTTTCGGGTTTCCGATTTCAGATAGGCAATTCCGCGTGCCAGATCGGGCGGCAGGTTCGTTGCCTTGTGTCGGGGGTGAATATCAGTCATGCTACTTTAAGTTAAACGGCCTTTTGGTTGCACGCTAGCGGGTGCGA
>JAACDV010000096.1 GCA_009936825.1 Bacteroidota bacterium
GACGTCCATAGAAATGAACCGAGGATGGATTGGCCGGAGGACCCATTGCGGCCTGCATCGCCGCCACCGCCGCCGGCCGCAAAGGTGCTGTCGCGTTATTATCAAGATAAAGGGCGGCGCCCATCATGATGCCTTCTCAGCTCTTGCGATGAGGGGGTGATTTGGTATCAACATCACCAAATTGGCTCTTGCCAGCATCGTCATGAATCTTTGTTGGGGCCAGCCGGTCCTCCATATCATTCAGGCGGGCACGAAGGCTCTGCACTTCATCAACCAGCGCTGCGATCGTGCGCGCCCGCGGGTCAACATCGTCCGAACCCGTCACCGCATAGGCGGCAAACGGCGCATCATCCGGTGCGGGCTTTACCTTGCTGGGAAGTTGACGCGCGGGAACGCCAACAACGGTTACACCCGCCGGAACGTCGCGGGTTACAACAGAATTTCCACCGACACGCGCGCCGCTATGAATAGTAATATTGCCCAGAATCTGCGCGCCAGAGCCAACAATCACATCATCCTCCAGCGTTGGGTGACGCTTAATTGACCGCTGTGCATCGGCATCAACCGCAGGCAAAACACCGCCAAGAGTGACCCCCTGATACAAGGTGACATTCTGTCCAATCACCGCCGTCTCACCAATCACCACACCCGATCCATGATCAACAAAAAAGCCGCATCCGATGGTTGCGCCCGGATGCACTTCGATGCCGGTAAACCAGCGCGCCAGTTGCATAATGAATCGCGCAATAAATTTTAGTTCGGCATTCCACAGCGGATTCGCAATTCGATAAGCCAGCATCACCTGAAAGCTGGGATAAAGAAACATCGCCGCCAGTTTGTTGCCAGCAGCTGGATCACGTTCACGAATGGCATTCAGGTCACGGTTTAGTTTTGCGAACATCTTGCAAGACCCCTTGCGCGCTATTTCTGCGCAATTACGGTTTAGTGATTGATTTTGACACCGATCTTTCGCAAGCCGACTTGGCCTGCGGATGTTATTAAGATATAAGCGCTTTCCACAAAATCACAAGTAAAGCGAACCGACAATGCCAGAGGTGATCATCAACGGACCGGAAGGTCGCATCGAGTGCCGTTACATGCCAGCAGAAGCACCGGATGCGCCAACGGCGCTTATTCTGCATCCTGAGCCCAATAAGGGCGGCACGATGAACAATCGTGTGACCTTTGCGCTGTACCAGCATTTTCAGGAACGCGGCTTTGCTGTGATGCGGTTTAATTTCCGCGGAGTTGGCCGCAGTCAGGGCTCATATGACAATGGCGAGGGCGAATTGTCAGATGCAGCAACGGCGATGGACTGGCTGCAATCGCAGAATCCGGCGTCAACTCAATGCTGGATAGCCGGATTTTCCTTTGGATCGTGGGTCGGCATGCAGCTGATGATGCGCCGTCCGGAAATTCAGGGCTTCATTTCGGTAACGCCGCCGGCGGTAACGCACGACTTTACCTTCCTTGCGCCCTGCCCTGCATCGGGGCTGATTGTGCATGGTGAGAACGACACAGACGTGCCGCCGGACACAGTTCATAAACTCGTTGAACGACTTTCCATTCAAAAGGGCGTAACGATCGATATTGATGTAGTTCCAGGGGCAAATCATTTCTTCACCGATCATCTTGATACCTTGATTGAGCGGGTTTCGGGCTATCTGGATGACAAGCTCACTCCGGCGGAAATTGACCCGCTTGCCTGATAAACATATCTCTAATCCCCCTTTAGGGAACGAAAATGGGCGGCATCGCAATGCGCTATCAATCTGATCTTATCCAGCATTATTTCGATCGTGGGTATATCCACCAGACCACGAATGCCGAGGCGCTGGACGCAAAAGCAATGCAGCAAGCAATTCCTGCCTATATCGGGTTTGATTGCACCGCTGACAGCCTGCATGTAGGCTCGCTTGTGCAGATAATGATGCTGCGTTTGTTGCAGAAAACTGGCCATAAACCAATTGTTCTGATGGGCGGCGGCACTACCAAGGTAGGCGATCCTTCGGGCAAGGATACGGCGCGCCCACTATTGTCGGATCAGGATATCGAGAACAACAAGCTAGGCATCCGCAAGATTTTTGAAAAATATCTGACCTTTGGCGATGGCCCAACCGATGCGGTTATGGCCGATAATGCCGAATGGCTGGATAATCTTGAATATATCAAGTTTCTGCGCGATTACGGCCCACATTTTTCGGTCAATCGAATGCTGGGAATGGAATCGGTTAAAGCGCGGCTTGACCGTGAACAGCCGATGTCTTTCCTCGAATTCAATTATGCCATTTTGCAAGCCTATGATTTTATGGAGCTTCGTCGCCGATACGGCTGTCTTTTGCAGATGGGCGGATCCGATCAGTGGGGCAACATCGTCAGCGGTATCGACCTTACCCGCCGCGTCGACGCGCAAGAGGTTTTTGGCCTGACATCACCGCTGATCACCACCGCATCGGGCGCAAAAATGGGCAAAACCGCAGATGGCGCTGTCTGGCTCAACGCCGAACGCCAGTCAGCCTTTAATTTCTGGCAGTTCTGGCGCAACACCGAAGATGCCGATGTTGGCCGCTTTCTGGCGCTGTTTACCGAATTGCCCATGGCCGAAGTTAGCCGTTTGAGCGCGCTGCAAGGCGCCGAAATCAACGATGCCAAAATCATCCTCGCTAATGAGGCAACCAGCCTATGCCACGGCGCCCAAGCCGCAGCCGAGGCCATGCAGACAGCCCAGCAAACCTTTGCCGGGGACGGCGTTTCTGAGGGGCTACCGCAAACCAGCATTGCGGCCGGTGAGGCTGACGGGATGAGCATGATTGCAGCCCTGACAGTGGCCGGATTTGCCAAGTCTAACGGTGAAGCACGGCGGCTAATTAGAGGCGGCGGTGCGCGGCTGAATGACGTTGCAATCAGCGACGAAGAACACGCGCTAAGGACCGCCGATTTCAAGGATGGGCGGGCAAAAATCTCGGCGGGCAAAAAGCGCCACGCCCTATTAGTTCTGGAATAGCCTATTTCATCGGTTAATCGCCAGCGCCAACATCATCGTCAGTCGGGCCTAGAATGCGGTCGCCCTCGCGCTGCAACCAAGCCGGACTAAACAGATCGCGCAGCAACCCCGGAACAATTGAGGCCGGCGTCACCGATGTCACGGGATCATCAACATCGCCTTTCATACTGAACTGCGTGACAAACAGGCCAGCATTATCAATCCCCGTCAAAATTTCACCAACAAGTGGGATTTTGCCGATAACCCGGCTGAACAAGCTGGCCGGAACCAGATTACCGCTGACATCAACAATCCGCGTTTCGCGGTCATATTCGCCAACAAAGGCAACCGACACCGCCTGGCCCTGACCGGTGACTTGGGTAAGCCGGATTTTGGAACCGCGATTTTCAAACACCGCCTCGCCCCAATCAAAGCGCGTGCCTTCGCCTTCCAGCAGGCTGAGCAGACCAATCGGGCCCAGCACAGAATAGGCACGAACCGCTTTTGGCGCGTCTATCACGTTGAAATTGGTAATGCGGATATTGGTATCAAAATTCTCATATCCGTCGATGAATCGTGTTTTCAAGAACATCTCGCCTAGCCGGATTGCATCGGTAACGCCCAGCCCTTTCAGCGTTCCGCCGCCATTTGTTGAGGCCATCGTCATCACCGGCACGTCGCCTGCCTTGGCAGTATAGGTGACCGAAGTTTCGGCCCCGCCAACAACCCCGCTAGCACTCAAAAATTCACCGTCCGGCCCAAAGCTAAGCTGCATTCGCGACTCGGAGATCAACGGCTTGTTTCTGTTATATAATGTTCCGGCAAATTCAGCATTACCGCCACCACCTCGGCGCTTTTCGCCGATAATTTCACCACTTAATGAAATGCCATCACCAACAATGATCTGATCGGCAAGAATATCAAAACTGACAGGTCGGCCCTCGCCAATACCAAAATTACGCCGCAGCGGAACAAGGTCTATCAAGCTCGCCTCGGCAACGATTTTTAAGCCGCCCTGATCATCAAGCTCAATCGAAATTTTGCCGATATCATTGCCGGGCCAAGCCAGACGTTCAAAATGAGCTTCGGAAATGCCAAATGTTACGCTGTTATCCCCGGCCAAAATGGCGCGGTCCATCGCAACGCTGCCCAGCACGGTAAGCGAGCCCGCATGAAGGTCAATATCCTCAATCGAGCGAAGAGCGCCATCTTCGAGAATAACCCGCATTGTAGCAGAGCCGCGCTCGGCTGGCAGCTTTGCCCAGCTTATTTCGGGCAAGGAAATCGATGTCGCATCCAGATCAAGATCAAGATCAACCGTGATGTTCGATAGCCCCAAATCGGTTGTCGCAACAAAACCGCCGCCAACCTTGCCGCCAACGCTAAGCCCTGATCGTACGGCGAT
This sequence comes from Bacteroidota bacterium, assembly GCA_009936825.1. Next base: position 4,389 of record JAACDV010000096.1, read on the forward strand.
TAGCCCAGCAAACTGGGGGCTTGGGGGGGCGTTCATTTTGAGGGTGAGCTGGTCTGCCAGACTATCCGCGCGCAGCAGGAAATCAACCGGCGTTGAAATCAGCGTGGCCGAGCCGGATAACTCGCCGCCCAACGGTGATAATTGCGCCACCAGCTCGGCGTTTTCGGCAAGCCCAACCCCGGGCAAATTGGCAAAACGGCCATTATGAACGACGATATCGGCGGTAACATCAAGATCGCCCGGGTGCAACTTCACCCCGGTGGGAAACTTCACCACAAGGCTGATATCGGCATCTCCCTGCATGTCAATATCGGCGAGATTGAAACCGGCGAATTCCTGCATTCCCATATCGGTGGCGGCGGATTTAATTTTTCTCAACTCTCCGCTGGCCTTCAGATCAAGGCGCGCCGTGCCAACTGCCGCCCCGCCTTGAACTCCATCTTGGGTGTTATTTTGAGCCGTGTCTTCAGATGTATCCGAGCGCTGCGATTTATAGTTTATTTCAGCCGCCAGACCAAATATATCAGCGGTTCCGGTTACGCCAAATTCACCGGGACGCGCGGTAATGCTAATATCCGCATTACGGGCATCGATCCCCAGCGGTAAATTGCGAAAATCACCCTCGCTGACACTGGCCAACACTTCGAAATCAATATCGGCAGGGGTAAGTTTGCGGCGGACTGGAAATTCTGTCGTAATGTTGAAACTGGATAGACCCGAGGCTTGCAACCTGTCCAGATCATAGCCGCCGCTTTTGACGATACCAAGGCGGCGCACCAGCGCAATTCCGTCGCTAATGTCCCCGTCCAGCCGCACCTCGGCAATCCCCAATGGCAGTTTATTTTCGCCCCAAACTCCCGAGGTGGTAATCGGGGCAATCCTGATCTTGCCAGCCGACAGCGACAGCTTTTCTGCCGTACCGTCGGTCAAGATGATCTCGGAGGCATTATCGGCAATTGTCATCCGGCCATCAAGATCGACAAGGGGGGGGATGTTCGCTCCCAACTCTAGCCGGACATTCTGCATAGTTATCGAGCCGTCAATCTGGTCAACGCTAAGCTTATCATCGGCAAAGCTGCTGACAACATGAAGCCGCACATCTTCAACGCGTCCGGCGCGCATTTTCTGATCAACCCAGCTGCGCGTTTGGGATACCGCCCATTGCGGCCAAATGGCATAAAACCGTCTTATATCCATGGCGTTCGAGGCAATCTTAAAATCCGCACCGGCCAGCGCCCAGTCTTTAGTCAGGTCCAGCTTTCCAGCCAGCGACAGCGTTCCACCATCCATCAGGTCAATGCTGATATCGGCAATCTCCAGCCCATCGGTGGACAGCGCGCCGGTTACCTGAACCCGGTCAAAGGCGAGCGGATCCGGATAATCGGCAAGTTCGAGGCTGCCAGTGCTAACCCCCATGGCGACCGACAAATGGTCAATAA
>JAACDV010000097.1 GCA_009936825.1 Bacteroidota bacterium
AATATCTCGTTGCTGAGTTCACGCGAAATGGATGAGGGCGGCAAGAGCCGAGCCAGCTATGGTGATGGTTCACTCCTTGAAATTGGAAGCATTGGGCTAGCGCGATTCGGCAATGTTAGCGGATTGAAGGCTGTCGGCAATGGACATTTTGTAATGAATGAGAATTCGGGTCCACCGATCATCGGGGCACCAATGACGCAAAGTTTTGGCCAGGTTATGATCGGACATCTCGAGGTATCAAACGTGAATATGACCGATGAGCTGACAAAGTTGATGAAAGCGCAGCAGGCCTTTTCAGGTGCCTCACGAATGTTGCAGTCAGCGACCGAGCTAACGCGCAAACTGACAACATGATCGTCTCGATGATCGCACTTTGACCCTCAATTGAGGACGTTTAAAAAATAAATATACCAGCTTGCGGAAAACCGCTGGCTGGTTTTTTACGTTGGTGGTGCCGACGCTCGCTACAGGTGAGGGCTATTATATAATGATTATTTCAGGGGAAGTGTGACTGATATATCAATTATATCAATGGTTTGTTCTTTTTCGATGCGAAGCTCTCCATCGATGCTGACGGTCAGCTGGCTGTCCACCTTCAAGGTGATGCTAATCGGACGGGGTGAGTTCCGAGACAGCGCTCTGATCATCTGGTCCATCAGATTTTGGGGAATTTTTGCTGCCGCATGCATGACGGGGCGGTCAAGTTCGATATGAATAGTGCCAATGCCGGAAGGGGTTTCCTCGCCGGTAACTTCCAAAAGGCATTTGCCGCGGGCAATGTTCATCAGCGAGCAAGACAGAAACAAATTTGCCGGAAGACTTAGCGTTGGGCGGCGTAGCTCAGCCGTTTGGACGGCCATGACAATATTATCTGTCTGGTTCCATGCTTCCGACATTTTGGATCTCAGGTTCCTGTCAGCAGTGTATTGTCTTCGCTGAGTTGTTGGCGCAAGCGGGTGATTGCCGCCTTTTTGATCTGCGATACACGGCCCGTGGTCACCTCAAGAACTTCAGCAATTTCATAGACATTCAGCTCTTCGACATAATATAGCTGGATGACCAGCGCTTCGCGTTCGGGAAGCGTATGCAGCGCAGATTTCAAAGCGGTGCGCAGCTCTTCGTCATTAATATTATCTTCGGGCGTGTTTTCAGGTGATTCGAACCAGACCGAAAATTCATCATAAACACTGTCGAGCGACTGGTGCACATTCGCCTGAAACGCTTGCGACCATTGATGCATTTCATCTTCGGGAATTTCCAGTGCTTCGGCGACTTCGATAATTGTTGGGGGGCGTCCTAGCTTGGCCTGAAGTCTGCGCTCGGCAACATTTGTCTTTTTCTGCATCTCAATCGTCGTGCGACACAGGTTTGAGCTTTTGCGAAGATGATCGACGATGGAGCCGCGAATACGAATGCCGGCATAGCTGGCAAAAGTTGCGCCCTCACGAAGCGTGTAATTCTGCGCTGCAAGAACCAGTCCGTAATAGCCAATCTGGATCAAATCTTCGATTTCAATCGAAGAATGGACGCGTCCACGCATATGCCACGCAATCTGACGAACAAGCTCCATATGGGACTTGATCAGATCCTCGACATCTGGCTTTTGCTCCAGATATTGGTTACGCACACCTGTCATCCGGTTGGCTCCATTGCATTGTCGCTGAAGAACCTTATACCTGAATTTTCATTAGAAGGCGCTGATAAAACAGCTTTGGAGATCGCTGCAAAGGCAAGATTCTCAGAAAGGCTGGCATCTTCCATGCCAATCGGCTTGCGGTTAATCACTGCTCGGCGCATAAGCTGCGAAAGCGGAACATGGCCCGCAAAATTTAAGGACACATCCAGAAACCTTGTGGCGATAGCATTAAATTTATCAAAATGCGAGCGCGCCTGCTGCCGGCTATTCGCCATATTCACAACCACATTGAAATGTTTCACCCCGGCCTCAATATTCGCCGCCTTGATAAGAGCATAGGCGTCGAGAAAACTGGTTGGTTCCCCCACCAGAACAATGACTACACGGTCGGCGGCGGCGACAAAATCGATTGAGCTATCGGACGCTCCGGCGGGTGCGTCGACGATCAGAACTTCGGTTTGATCGCGAATCTCATCAACCATGCGTATTGCTTTATAACGCGTTGTTTTTTCTATATTTAACATCTCGAGCAAACCGCTACCACCTGACAAAAACTTCATTCCATTTGGCGCGTCGCACAGAATGTCGGAAACGGCATTTTCGCCATTCAGCACGTCCATAATGAACTTTTGGGGATTGGCGCCAAGAAGGATGTGTGCATTTGCCATGCCAAAATCAGCATCAAGCAAAATCGTTCTCCTGCCTTGGCGCGCAAAGTTCAGCCCCAAATTCACAGAAACACTTGTTTTACCAACGCCGCCTTTACCACTCGCGACTACAATTGAAGTTGCCATTTTGGATCTCTCTGCCCATTAGAGGGCCCTTACTCACTTAAAAACTGCTGTCTTAGAGAAACTTGTTTCAAACTTTTTGACTGGTATTTTCTTTTAAATATTGCGCCAAGATTGGCATGGTCGCAATTGCTATTCCGCTGACGATAGCTTTCGTCCCGGTCAAAAGACCGACCCCTGATCCCTCAAGCGCTAATGTGGATAGCTCGGACGGCATGGCCTCACACTCATCAAGTTTGGTCAGCGCAATCATCGGTTTCAGCGCGCGGTAAAGCTTGCATTGGTTGGAAATCATCGTGGCACTGCTGCCGCCTGAGATTGCCTGAACAACGGTAACTTTGCGGCGACCAAGCGTGGCAATGACGGCGTTAATGGCCTCAATAGCATCGCTTGGTGATGCGTCGATATCAACGATCAATCGATTGCTTGTTTCCTGCATAATCGTTGGCAATTCACCAATACCAAAATTGGAAGACCGCATGTTCAACAACCGCGAATATGCTTTGATCTCTTCACCGGCGGTAGCACCTGGGGCGGTGGCCGAGGCCAGCGTCATCCGGTCGGATGATCCATTCTCTTTCAAATAAGCGGCGATTTTCGTGGCCAACGTCGTTTTTCCAGCGCCCGAATTTCCAACTACACAAACAAGGCGAGAACCGAACATTGACTCGGCGTCATGGTGAACAACGCGCTGGGCCAAGGCAGTCATGAATGCGCTCAATGCCTGATCACCTTCCAGACCTTCCATATGATGGTGCAGGCGCTGGATCACCTCGGATGTAAATCCAGCCTGATGAAGTTGAACTGGCGGGGCGTGTCCCAATGTTATATCCAGACCTTCGGGCTGGGTGATCATCATGCCATTCATCATTTTGCGGATGCTTCGTAACTCGGTGAGAATGTCAAAATTGCCGGCCGCCTGCGCGTCGCGATTCTGCAGATGGCTGGAGGTGCTTGCCCGCTCCACTTCCCGGTCACGGACTGCATGGATCATCTGCTGGTCGAACAGGTCAGTGAACGGCATACCGTCGCCAAGCTCAATATCAACACGGGACCGTCGCTGATCACCGCCAGATGTTACCCGCGCGGGTTGTTTGCGCGCTGCCTTCTTTGGCAGACTGTCGGGATCATTGGTTGCAACCATTTCAATCTGCCCATTACGCTTGATCGTCTCGAGGATCATCGCGTCATCGCCAAGCCGTTCGACAATTTTGTCCATGGCCTGTGCGGTATCTCCGGCGGTCACTGTGATCGTGGTCATTATACAGTTCCTTTTCTACCCTTAAAGTTGCCTTTTGGGGCCACTTCTGATCCCTTTTGGGGTCTAACTATTGTTAGTCTGCTCGTCGCTGCTAGCGATTGTGGCGACGATTTCAATTTTTCTGCTGTCTGGCAGTTCGGTGAACGCCAAGACCACCAGATCGTCGAGATGCTGGCGGACCAGCTGCGAGAATTGGCGGCGAATGGCTGGAGATACGACAAGCACCACTTGACGGCCCTGCGCGCTCATAGCCTCTGAAGTCTCTGAGATTGTTCGAAACAACTGCTCGGCAAGCGAATTGTCGAGGATCAATCCCTCTTCCCCGCTCTGTCGAACCATGGTGATCAGCATATGCTCAAGATCAGATTCCAGGGTCATAACTGGAAGCGATTGATTTAGCGGTGCAATTTGCTGAATCAACAGCGGGGCCAGACTTGGACGTAGCGCCTCAGCAGTATCCATTGCACTCAGATTACGGGCTGCCAGAGGTGGCAGATTTTCCAGAATGCTGCGTAAATCACTAACCGGAATGCTCTCATCAAGAAGATGACGCAAGATAGCGGTTAGGGTGTGCAGTTGAACAATCTTCGGCACTACAGATTCAACCAGATGCGGGGCACTCTGCGATAAATTGTCCAGCAGTCCCTGCACATCATCCTGGCCGATCAACTGGCTAGAATATTTCTGCAGAACTTGCGAAAGGTGCGTTGCCATCACTGATTCCGGATGCACGACAACATATCCCTTAGCTTCGGCCTCGGCCTGTTTGTGCGTTGGAATCCAGATGGCGTCCATACCAAATGACGGATCTTTGACTTCGATACCTTCCAGCTTGACGCGCGCATCATCGCCCGGAATGGCAAGGCGGCTATCGCTATAAATACGGTCTTCGCCAACAATAGTCTGGCCGATGCGGATGCGGTATTCATTGGCCTCTAGCGTCAGATCATCACGAATACGGACCGGCGGAATTACAAAACCAACGGCGCGTGATACCTGCCGACGGATACCGGTGATGCGGCCAGTCAGTCCGCCATTGGCTTCATCATCAACAAGGCTGATCAGCCCATAGCCAAGCTGGATAGAGATCGGCGCATTGTCGGCAACTTCGTCAAGATCGATCTGATCCGGCTTGCTTTCTTCAGCCTCAACATCGCCCTCACCAGCCGCCTCATCACTTCTTGCGGCGGCCTCGCGTTTGTATGACCAGTAAGCCGCAAACCCGGCAACCAACGCAGCAAAAAGAAACATAAAGTTTGGCATGCCGGGAACGAAACCGATCAGCATCAAAACACCGGAAACCGGAATCCAAGCGCGTGACAGGCTGACCTGATTACCAATATTCGCGGCCATGTCATGTGACGCCGAAACGCGGGTAACGATAATCGCAGTCGAGATCGCCAACAATAGCGACGGGATCTGTGCGACCAGACCATCACCAATTGACAGCAGAACATAATTTTCAGCGGCAACTGACAGGGGCAGGTTGTGCTGTACCAGACCGATAATAAGACCGCCTACAATGTTGACCACAAGGATCAGGATTGAGGCAACCGCGTCACCCTTAACGAACTTGGAAGAACCGTCCATGGCACCATAAAAATCAGCCTCTTGGGCGATTTCCGTGCGACGGTCCTTGGCCTCTTCGTTGGTCAGAATGCCTGCGTTCAGATCAGCATCAATCGCCATCTGCTTACCCGGCATCGAATCAAGAGTAAATCTGGCTGTAACCTCTGAAACTCGGCCAGCACCTTTAGTGATAACAATCAAATTGATAATGATCAGAATTATAAAGACGAAAATACCGACGGCGTAATTACCAGAAATAACAAATTCACCAAAGGCTTCGATCACCTTTCCGGCGGCGTCGGGGCCGTTATGACCCTCGGTTAGAACAACCCGTGTTGAGGCAACGTTCAACCCAAGACGCAGCACCGTGGCAATTAGAATAAGACTGGGGAAACTAGAAAATTCAAGCGGGCGCTGGGTTTGCATCGCCACCATAAGGATCAGCAAAGACACTATGATGTTCGACACAAAGAAGGTATCAAGCAGAAAAACCGGCAGCGGTAACACCATCATCGTGATCAGCGCAAGAATGCCGACAGGAAGAACCGCTCCACCAAGAATTTGACGTACTTTAAAGGTACGTAATGTTTGAAGTGTCATTTCCATGACGCTGTTTTCCCCTGTTGCACATCTGATTGAAGCAAGGTGTCAAAATTCCAGCAGCACAGTGCCGAGCTAAAAGCCCGCCTGTATGAATGGTCTGAAACTGCCTTAATCATCTGTTTTCTCGCAATTAATTCTAGGTTGTCCTATATTTATAAGGAGGCTTTTTCTAACGGCAGCCCCCGCGCCGGTGAATTGACTTGTAAGGAGTAAGGCAAAATCCGTGCCACTTCTCTGAAACCCTTGCTGGCCTTCAAAATTGCTATTTATCCGGCCTAGTAATCATTGTCTGGCATGAAATCTGCATCATCCTCCCCACAGTCATTTGCCCAGGCGTCATGCCGGGGCGACAACAGATCGAAAGGATGAAACTGGCCATGTCTTTAGTTAAAGCTCAGTTTTCGAAAAAAGCGGCGATGTTCGGCGCCATTGTTGCAGCGGGTTTGACCTTGTCTGCTTGCGAGACAATTGGCGGCACGGCAGCCAACACAAATGCGGTGTCTCCAGATACGCAGGCGGGCCAGTTGGCCGCGATCAAAGAGGTTTTTGATGCCAATGCCGAACAGGTGCCTACGCTTACCGCGGTTGGATACGCGGTGGTCTCATCCCAGCCGGGCCGCTCCGACGCGCAAAAGCGTCTGATGGCAATCCGGTCGGCCCGTATGGCAGCCATGCGTGATCTTGCTGAACAAATTCATGGCTTGCAGGTAGACTCGTCAACAACCGTGATTGACCTGATGGTTCAGAACGACACCTTCCGCGGCGTTGTTTCAGGTACCATTCGCGGCGCCCGCACGGTACGAATTAACCCGACCGGCTCGGACACGTATGAAATCGTTCTCGAGATTGACCGCGAGATGATTAACTATCTGATCAGCTCAGCGCGTTCGATCGGATAACTCCCAATTGGCTAAAAACGACAAGCTAGCGCGGAGGCGGCGGTGATAGTTGAACTTTATGAAAGACTGGAAAAGCGCAGCTGGCAGGATTACATCAGCTTACCTTATGTCTTTTTAATTCCGGTATTGATGGTGCTGTCATTGGTGTTTTTCACCCTTGGGGCCACAGTGGTTCGCGCTGATGCTTTTCGGTTTATCGAAACAACTGGGCGGGCGGTTGTGATTGATCCAGAGACCCAGCAAGAGGCGCGGATGTTGGCTCTTGAAGAGGCCTTATATCTGGCAGCG
>JAACDV010000098.1 GCA_009936825.1 Bacteroidota bacterium
ATTATCCGGTTCTATATACTGGCCGTAACCAGCATGTTGCGCATGAATGCATCATTGATATTCGCGGCATACAGGACCGTTGCGGAATCAGCAATGAGGATATCGCCAAGCGGCTGATTGATTTTGGCTTCCATGCACCCACTATGTCTTTTCCCGTTGCTGGAACGCTGATGATTGAGCCAACTGAATCCGAATCAATCACTGAGATTGATCGGTTCTGTGACGCAATGCTGGCGATCGCAGGCGAAATTAAAATGGTCGAAGATGGACATTGGCCTGCCGATAATAATCCGCTGGTTCATGCACCGCATACCGCCGATGAACTTCTTGGTGACGATTGGACACACCCCTACTCCCGGCAACAGGCAGCAAATCCTGAAGGAAACCGGCAGGCAAACAAATACTGGCCGCCGGTCGGACGAGTTGACAATGCCTTTGGTGACCGTAATCTGATCTGCTCGTGCCCTAGCATGGATGAGTGGGAGGCCGCCGCCGAATAGGGCAAGCTTGGCACCAAGGACATGAAGCTTCTTTTGCAAAAGAAGCTGCTCAACTTATCAAGGGATCAACATGCGCAACCTTCAATATCCCGGGCGCTCTCCGGTTTCCGCCCCGAATGCAATGGCCAGCACTTCGCATCCGCTGTCAACGCAGGCCGCCATTCGGATTTTGCAAGATGGTGGTAACGCGCTTGATGCGGCGATTGCCGCCTGCGCGGTGCAAGCAGTTGTTGAGCCCGCTTCTACCGGTATCGGAGGTGATTGTTTTGCTCTTTATTCCCCGGCTGGTGGTGACAACATCATTGCCTATAACGGATCGGGCCGGGCCCCGGCCGGGCTCAGCTCAGAATGGTTGCTGGATCAGGGTATTGAGACGCTCACCCAAACGTCGCCGCATTCGGTAACAATTCCGGGCGCGGTGGATGCTTGGGTTCAGCTAAACCGCGATCATGGCAGTATGGGAATGGACCAGCTTTTGGCCCCTGCTATCGGTTATGCCAGCGATGGCTATCCAATCACCTCACGCGTTTCAACGGATTTTGCCAATTCGGTGGGAAAGCTTGATCCCGATGCCCTCGCGGTTTTCGCCCCTGATGGTAACCCGTTGCCACTTGGCGCGCGGCATTCGCAGCCCGCTCTGGCAAAAACGCTACAGCGGATTGCCGAAAAGGGCCGCGCCGGATTTTATGAAGGCCCAGTTGCCGATGATATTCTGGCTAAATTAAAGGCCGTTGGTGGGCGGCATACTCAAGAAGATTTCAACGCCGCCATTGGTGATTATGTCACCCCGATCAGCGCCAATTTTCGCAACCATGATATCTGGGAGTGTCCCCCAAACGGGCAGGGCGTCATTGCGCTGATGTTGCTGAATATCATGAGCGGCATTGAGCGTTTTGGCGATGATCCGATTTCCGTGGACCGGATGCATTGTGAAATTGAAGCAGGCCGGCTTGCCTATCGTGATCGCAGCGCCTTTCTTGGTGATCCTGCCCAAACGGACGTACCGGTTGACCGGATGATTAGCACCCAATACGCCGATAAGCTTCGAGCCATGATTAGCACGGGCAAGCGGATTGATCCGATGCCGCCAAGTGAATTGCCGCCACATCGCAGCACCGTTTATATCACCGTCATCGATAAGGACCGCAATGCATGTAGCTTTATCAACACCCTTTATTTTGGGTTTGGGTCGGGAATCATGGCCCCGAAAAGTGGTGTGATGTTGCAAAATCGCGGATTGGGCTTTGTTGTCGATCCGGCGCACCCGAACGGCGTTGCCCCAAACAAACGTCCGCTGCACACGATCATCCCAGGAATGGTAACAAAGGCTGGGCGCACCGTTATGTCGTTTGGCGTGATGGGCGGTGAATATCAGGCCTTTGGTCATATGCAGTTTTTAACGCGCTTGTTAGATTATGAAATGGACATCCAGATGGCACAGGATGCACCGCGCTTTTTCCCCGATCCGTTTGCTGATTTTGTCGAGGTTGAGGCTCCCATTCCCCAAAATATTCGTGACGCATTAGGCGATCTTGGGCACACTATCAGACCAGCGGGACGGCCAATTGGCGGCTCGCAGGCAATCGCCATCGATTGGGAGACCGGGCTTTTGACCGCCGGGTCAGACCCCCGCAAAGATGGATGTGCCATAGGATATTAGGCGTGACTTGTATCTAGGGTGCAAAATATATCTAAGATTGGGGATATCTAAGATTGGGGATATCTAAGGTTGGGGAAATTTCGGCATGGCACTAGTTGGTGATTTTATTAATTTAGAGAAATGCCCACTAGAAAATGCGGGCTTTATTAAGACATGCCGCCAGACACTTGCCGATGAGGGTGCGCTGACAATCCCCGGTTTTTTTCATGAAAGCGCCGTTGCCTCGATAATCGCCGAGGTTGAGGCGGAAAAGCCCAACGCCTATTTCACCAGCTCAACGCATAATGTCTATTTAACGTCGCCGCGCGATGATCTGGGTCCGGAGCATGTTTTCAATCGGCAGATCACCTCGTCAAAAGGCTGTATTACGACGGACCAGATACCCCCATCATCCGGGCTACACATTGTCTATGAGGCGCCGGAATTCCGAGCGTTTCTGGCGCAAATTGTCGGCGAGGCAGAGCTTGACGAATATGCTGATCCGCTGTCATCGATCAATGTACATTTTGCTGGCGATGGCCAAGAGCTTGGCTGGCATTTCGATAATTCGAGCTTTGCCGTCACCCTGCTTTTGCAAGCCCCCACAGGCGGGGGTGAGTTCCAATATGTTCGTGATCTTCGTGACGCGGACGCAGGCGATTTGAATTTTACCGGCGTTGAGGCGGTGCTGGATGGGCGCACCCCGCCTTCGGTTCTAGCAGCTGATCCGGGAACTCTGATGCTGTTCCGCGGACGAAATTCCATGCACCGGGTCACACCGACCCTAGGCAGCCGGACGCGTATTCTGGTCGTTCTTGCCTATAACGCCGCCCCCGGGATCGCCCTGTCCGAAGCCGCTCGAATGACCTTTTACGGCAGACTTGGATAGCTCATATCCTATCGGCAAGGGCTTTTGAGAGGCGCTCAAACCCCCTACTAAGAGCATCCGACAAAGCATCTACACCTGCTGCCGGACCCGCCGCCGGAGACATATTTTTCAACGCCGCAGAAGCCGTATACGTTTCGGCCATGACGATTTTGC
>JAACDV010000099.1 GCA_009936825.1 Bacteroidota bacterium
CGAGACCGATAAGACCACCATGAATACAAAATTTCGTCAGATCCAAAGTGATCTCGGACAACATCCTGCCAACCGCCTTGATCAATCAGATTCAGCAGACCGTCGCGTTCAACCGGCGTATGGCTAACAACTTTCTGGAGCTGTTTCGTTGACCACACATCTTCGGCCAATGGGGCAATATTCAGATCACCTACAAGGATTGATTTTTCGGGTTTATTGGCAGCGAAATACGCGGTCATTTCGGCCAGAAAATCCAGCTTATGACCAAATTTAGGGTTTTCATCCCGATCAGCAACATCGCCGCCCGCCGGAACGTAAAAATTATGCACCCGAATGCCGCCCTCAACTATCGCGGAGATATGACGACAATCAGTCTGGCCAGCCCAGTTCATATGGTCCGATGCCTGCAAGGGATGGCGCGAAATAATGGCCACCCCATTATAGCTTTTCTCGCCGCGATACGCGTGATGCGGCCAGCCAGCATCCCGCAGCGCCTCATGCGGAAAATGCTGATCCTCGGTCTTGGTTTCCTGTAAGCACAAGACATCAATATCTGCCTCGACCAGAAATTTCGTGACCAGATCAATGCGCAATCTGACTGAATTTATGTTCCATGTGGCAAGTCTCATCAGCGTGGTATCCGTCCCTCAATTTACTGTGTTAGGCCCGAATTCTAATCGGTCCTAGCCATTCTCATCATATGAACTAACGGCGAAAAATTTGTTCTCATAGCTATGACCAAAGCTCATATTCTGCAACGTGATCGTCGTTGAAACATCTGCAGCGTCACGAACTGTCCAACGGCGTAGCTCAAACGGCTTTTCGGTAAATTCTAGCGTTAGCTCACCGGCAGCTGTGCCTGTTTCCTTGGTCAGAACAATGCTGACAATACCGTTCTCGTTTTTGCTGCGCGTGGTAAAATCAGAGGATCGAAGCTTTACCTCCTGCTGCAAAATAAGCGACAGCGGTGTCTCGCGGATCGGATAGCTGGTGACACGCTTTTCGTTTGGCCTGTCAACATGAAGCCAAACCGGTGTGGTCAACAGAACCAGCGGCTCGTCAAGCTCATAGATAATCTTCATTCGGTGCGGCCGGCTTAAATGCAGCGCACCGGTGGCGGCTGAGCCATCAGACGCAATCTGGATGAAATCGGCTTGCATTGTGGTGATGTCTGCAAACCAGGCCTCGGCGCGTTCGATTGAATCGGCACTGTCTGTGTCGGCTGCAAGCGCACTGTGCTGAAGCAGAAAAACCGCCAGAAATAGGGGAAGAATCCGGACCCTAAATATCCTCGCCGCAGCGATGGCGCCTATATTTTGGAGTTCCATTTTTTGGCGTATCAGCAAATCATCCACCATCTTTATCAATCAGCACTTCGCGTTTACCAACATGGTTGGCGGCGCTAATAATGCCGCTTTGTTCCATCTCTTCGATGATCGTTGCGGCGCGATTATACCCGATTTTAAGATGCCTTTGAACAAAACTAGTAGACGCTTTTTGCTCACGCACGACCAATTGGACAGCCTGATCATAAAGACTGTTCTCGCCGCCAAGAAGATCGCCGGTGGCGTTCGAGCCCATATCGCCGTCTTCTTCGGCGACAACTTTTTCATTGTATTCCGGCTCACCTTGTTTGCGCAGAAAATCTGCCACAGCCTCAACTTCGCTATCCGCAACGAACGGGCCATGCACCCGCACAACACGCCCACCGCCCTCCATGAACAGCATGTCACCCTTACCAAGAAGCTGTTCGGCGCCCTGTTCCCCAAGAATGGTTCGACTGTCGATACGCGAGGTTACCTGAAAGCTGATCCGGGTCGGAAAATTGGCCTTGATCGTTCCCGTAATCACATCAACTGAGGGACGCTGCGTTGCCATAATGACATGAATGCCGGCAGCCCGCGCCATCTGCGCCAGTCTTTGCACCGCGGCTTCAATTTCCTTACCTGCGACCATCATCAGATCGGCCACTTCGTCAATCACCACAACGATGAATGGCAGCGGCGTCAGATCCAGAATTTCTTCCTCAAAAACAGGCCTTCCCGTTTCCTGATCAAAACCTGTTTGCACACGGCGGGTCAAAACCTCGCCCTCATCGCTTGCTTGGGCAACCCGTGCATTATATCCAGCGATATTCCGCACCCCCAGCTTGGCCATATTCCGATACCGGTTTTCCATTTCACGAACAGCCCATTTCAATGCCGTCACCGCCTTTGATGGTTCAGTAACAACAGGGCTGAGAAGATGTGGAATACCGTCATAGACGGACAATTCCAGCATTTTCGGATCAACCATAATCATCCGGCAGGTTTCAGGTGTGTGCCGATATAACAGCGACAGGATCATCGCATTGATGCCAACAGATTTACCCGATCCGGTGGTGCCAGCAACCAGCAGATGCGGCATCGATGCCAGATCAACAATCACTGGTGCTCCGGCGATATCCTTGCCAAGCGCCATGGGAAGGTCACTATCATCATTCTCCCATGCCGGATGATCCAGAATTTCGCGCAGAGCAACAATTTGCCGGTTATTATTTGGAAGCTCAATGCCGATGACATTCTGCCCGGGCACGACGGCAACACGCACCGAGACGACACTCATCGAGCGCGCAATATCATCAGCAAGTGAAATGACCCGCTGTGATCTTGTTCCGGGCGCGGGTTCCAAATCATACCGCGTGACAACCGGCCCATAGCGCGATCCGCTAATCTCTCCCTTAATGCTGAAATCATTCAGCACAAGTTCCATCTGCTGCGATGTTTCATCCAGCGTCCGCTGCGATGGTCCTGAGGATGCCTTTCCGGGCGGGGTCAGCAGTTTTCCGGGCGGCAGCTGGAACTGTCCCCCACCAACAAAATCCAGCTTACCCTGACCAGCTTTGCGCGGCGGACGGGGCTGAGTCACATTTTCACCCGTAAGTGACGGCTCTTGGCGTTTTTTACTAGCTGCCCTGCCTTTGCGCTTTTTTGCAGCAGGCGGCACATCTTCAGGTTCGGTCAAACTTAACTCGGGCACACCATCAATATTTTGATCAGCTTTTGACTCGCGCGAGAATATTTTGACAATAAGACGCGCCAGCACCTTGACCGGGGCCATCAGCAACCACCATTGACGACGTGAAATCATCGCACACCAAGACCACATTCCAAGCCCGATCATGATCAGACCAACACCGAAATAATCCAGTGTTGTAAGCCCCAGAAAAGACGGCAAGTCTGGAAAATGTGGACGGCTTACCCCAATTAAGATCGCTCCGGATGCGCCGCCAATTCCCCCGCCATCAGCGCCAGAAATAGCTTCAAATCCGCTGGCTATAATCAACACCGCAATCGGGGCAAACAAAATCCGCGTGGCACGCTGACGGGTAGGATGCTTATTCAGCAAGCGATAGCCCCACCCCAACGGCAAAAAAGTTATGAAAAAGCCCGCCCAACCAACACCAGCCCGCAGCCAACCGGCAATCATCGCGCCTACGCTGCCAAACCAGTTTTGGGTCAAACCGGTAGAATAGGCACTGGGTGACGGGTCAAACCGGCCGGGCGAAAACAGCGTTGCGGTCAACACCGCACCCAGCAAGATCAGAGCAATGCCCAGTACCTCCATCAACCGACGCCGCATAAAGGCAATCAGCACCGGAGAGAGCAGTGTTTTTTTCTGATCCGTTTCCACCCTATGCCCTATCTAGACTTTATCTGGCCAAGAACAGCCTGATCAGGCGCAGAATACACGGCCGCAAGGCGTTGCATCGATTCTTCAATGCGCTGATGATCATGAACCAGCGCAAGCCGAACATACCCTTGGCCGGGGTTAATGCCGCCCACTGGCTCAGCCATAAATGATCCTGGCATCGCGCGCACTGCTTGCTCCTGCATCAGCCACCTGACAAAATCCTGATCATCGCTGACCGGCAACCATAAAAAGAACCCTCCCTGCGGCGGGGTAATCCCAAGATACTGCTGGGCCAAGGCAAAGCTGTGATCATAATGCGCCCGAATTGCGGCAACATGGTCATCATCATCATAAAGATCTGCGGCGGCATGAAGAAGCGGCGTTGGTACCAGCGAGCCCGTATTGGCAACCAGCTTGGCATATAACCGGATCACCGCGTTATCACCAATGATAAAGCCAGCGCGAAGCCCCGCCGCGCTTGAGCGTTTTGAAAGCGAATTCACTGCAACCAGATTGCGAAGCGGATCGGGTTCGCCCGGCCGGCCTGCACCTTTACCCACTTCATAACCATCCTCGATATGAAGTGCTGCGGCCGCCTCCAGCGCGCCGGCAGGCGGACTACCCCGCCAGATATCGCAATAGCACTCATCCATAACCAGCAGGAATTTATGCTTTCGGGCAAGCCTGATCGCAGTTTTGATTTGATCCAGTGACATCACCCCGCCTTGCGGGTTTGTCGGACTACAAAGATATACAATCACCGCACGGTCAAGCATCGCCGGATCATATTGCTCTAGATCAGGAACGAAATTATCTTCGACAACGGCGTTCAAATAGATGATTTCAGCATCAGCGGCGAGCGATCCAGCCCGCCATGCATGATAATAAGGGTTGGCAACAAGCGCTGCCGCATTTTCCTTGGTGCCTTTTACAAGACCGCCAAGAAAACCCAACGGCTCCCGGGTTCCGGGGACTGGCAGCATTTGCGCAGTAACGTCAACAAGGCCGGCTGCCGATGGCCAACGCCGTGCAATATAGCTGTCCACCGCCGTGCTAAACCGCGCATTTCCCACTGCTTTTGGATAATATTGCCACCCGTCATTATGGCTGGCCATGCTGCGTTGTAAAATTTCACCACCAGCAATTTGCGGCTCACCTATCGACATATCCAATATCTCAACATCCGATGAAGGCACGGAATCCACAAGAAGCTCGCGCATTTTCACAAACATATTGCCATCAAACAGCTTATATTCAGGATTAAGTTTCATCGTCAGGTGTTCCAGTTGTTAAGGGCGGCCGGTTGTTAGGGGCGGCCGGTTGTTAAGGGGGGCAATGTCTAATATGGCCCAATTTTTGATATCCTAACACCAGTTATCGGGCAATTATAGGTGCGGCGCGCCTGCGACGGCTGTATACATGGACTAACAATGCAGATCACCCTACATCTAGATACATCAAGCAGATGGGGCCAATCTGTTACGCGGCGTGCAAAGGCTAGGTAGCTTATGGAACAACAACCGGCGATCTTTCTCGATCGAGATAATACATTAAATGTCGATCGCGGTTATACTTGGAAAATTTCCGATTTTGCATGGATAAAAGGGGCACCAGAAGCGTTGGCGTTATTTCACGCGCACGGTATCCCGGTTTTTATCGTCACCAATCAGGGGGGGATTGGCAAAGGGTTGTACAGCATCGAAGACATGCAGGCCTTTAACGATCATCTTCGCGCTGCCGCTGCCGCTGCCAACGGGCCGATCACGGATATTGCCTTTTGCGGACACCATCCGGACGCCATCGATGCAAAATGGAAAACACCCTGCACCCACCGCAAACCAGAACCGGGGATGCTGCTGGCACTGGCAGATAAATGGAACCTTGATCTAGGGCGTTCGGTGATGATCGGCGATAGTGAGCGCGACGTTGAAGCTGGCAAAGCTGCTGGATGTTATGCTTATAAATTCGGCACAGACGATTCTGACGCGGATTTAGGCAAACTGGCAGCCAAAATTCTGAAGACGCATTTTAGAGACCCCAAACCAGATAAAACAAAACTACAAAGTAAGGAAACCCAAGCCAATGTCTGAGGTGGTAATCATTGGTGGCGGATTAACCGGCTTAATGATGGCGAATGCGCTATCACATACTGGCCTGCATAGCGATAAGTCACTTTCGGGGGCCATAACGCTGATTGACCGCGCGGAATCTGACGCCGAAATGCCAGATGAACGCACCACTACAATCAA
>JAACDV010000100.1 GCA_009936825.1 Bacteroidota bacterium
ATTAACCAGAATATTGCCATTATAAGAGGCATCAAAATTCACTTCGCCGCCGATTGTCGGAATGCCGATGCAATTTCCATAACCGCCAATGCCAGATACCACACCGCCCAGTAGATGCCGGGTTTTTTCATGATCCGGCGCGCCAAACCGCAGCGCATTCAACAGCGCAACGGGACGCGCCCCCATGGTGAAAACGTCACGCAGAATGCCGCCAACTCCGGTTGCAGCGCCCTGATAAGGCTCAATAAATGAGGGGTGATTGTGGCTTTCAATTTTGAAAATGGCTGCCAGTCCATCGCCGATATCAACCGCTCCGGCATTCTCGCCCGGGCCTTCAATGACCTGCTCTCCCTCAGTTGGCAGCGTTTTCAGCCAGCGTTTTGATGATTTATACGAGCAATGCTCAGACCACATGGCGGAAAAGATGCCAAGCTCACACAAATTTGGTGTGCGTCCCAGCCGCGTGAGGATAAGGCTCCATTCCTCAAGCGAAAGCCCCATCGAGGCAGCAGTGTCAAAATTCATTTCAGCTTGGATACTTGCCGAGGTCATGATGCCAGTGCCTCCAGACATGCGCGAAGCAATGTCGCCCCGCCGCTACCGCCAAGTTCAGGTGATATTGCGCGTTCGGGATGCGGCATCATTCCCATCACCCGGCCATTTGGTGACAGGATGCCGGCAATATCGCGTGCTGCGCCATTCGGGTTCGCTGGACCAAAAATGTCACTTCTGGCATACCGAAAGGCAATTTGGCCATTATCTTCCAGGCGCGCAAGATCATCATCGCTGGCAAAATAATTGCCCTCATTATGCGCGACGGGAATGATCATCTGCTGGCCTTGCGTCAGCCCGTCGGTAAAGGGCGAAGATGTTCCTTTTACAACCTCAACACAGGTATCGCGGCAGACATATTTCAGGTCAGCATTCTGCACAAGAACGCCGGGCAATAATCCGCTCTCAAGAAGCACCTGAAACCCGTTGCAGATACCCATGACGGCGCCGCCGCGCGCAGAATGATCAAGGATTGCCTCCATAATGGGGGCCCGCGCTGCAAGTGCCCCGCACCGCAGATAATCACCGTGAGAGAACCCGCCCGGGATAATAGCTAGATCAACGGGATCAAGGCTGTTTTCCTTATGCCAGACCAGCGCCGGGCGGCGACCTGTCAGCTTTTCGATGGCAACCATTATATCACGGTCACAGTTGGATCCGGGAAAGACAATAACAGCTACGCGAAGCGCACTAGGACTCATTCGCTGGCCTCCTCGGCAATCTCAATCTCATTATCTTCGATCACGGTATTGGCCAGCAAGGTCTCGCACATCCGGGCTACGCGCTGGCGGGCACGGGCGGGGTCATCCTCATCGACGTCCAGCGTAATTTGTTTGCCGACACGAACATCGCTCACTTCGTTGAATCCAAGGTCGGTTAGAGATCGCCCGATAGCGCGCCCTTGCGGGTCCAGAACGCCGTGCTTGAGTGAGATGTTGACGATAACTTGCATTTTTTTGCCTACCTTATGCTCGTGCGATTTTGCAGGTATTGTTTAGGGCGAGGGGCTGATATGGGGCTTACTTCCAAGGTACTAGATAAAAGATATGGGGTAAAAGATGTGGGCTCAAAGATGTGGGATCAAAAATCGGGAATACTAACGCCGAGACGCCGGGCAATTTCCTGATAGGCCTCAGTCAGCCCGCCAAGGTCGCGCCGGAACCTATCCTTATCCATTTTCTCGTCGGTTCCAACCTGCCAAAGACGGCAATTATCCGGGCTGATTTCGTCGGCGAGCATGATTCCGCCACTGTCATCAACCCCGCCACTGGCATCAGCCCCGCCACTGCCATCAACCGGTCGGCCAAATTCAAGTTTGAAATCAATCAGCCGCACATCAATGCCGGAAAACAGTGTCTGTAAAAGCGAATTGATCCGCAATGTCTCGGCGGTGATGATGTCAAATTCTTCGGCGCTGGCCCAGCCAAATGTCAGGATATGTTCGCGCGCAATGATGGGATCGCCAAGAGCATCATCTTTTAGGCAATATTCAACCAGCGTTTCTGGCAATGTGTCGCCTTCGGTCAATCCTAGGCGCGGGCAGATCGATCCCGCCGCGACGTTGCGGACCACAATTTCAACCGGAATAATCTCCAGCTTGCGGATCAGCTGTTCGCGCGCATTCATCCGCCGAATAAAATGCGTCGTCACACCGGCATCAGCCAGCGCGGCCATGATATGCTCGCTGATAAAATTGTTCAGCACACCCTTGCCGGTGATCACATCTTTTTTCTGTGCGTTGAATGCCGTGGCATCATCCTTAAAATACTGGATCAGCGTTCCGTCATCAGGGCCGGAGTAAATGATCTTGGCCTTGCCCTCATAAAGCGGCGGCAGAGGTGAGGTTGGGTCCATCATGCGCCGGTTTCTCCGCCTTTGGATGCGGATGAAAATACCCGCGCAAAAATCGTATCGACATGACGGAAATGCTGATCAAGATTAAATAAGGCGTCAATTTCATCTTCGTTCAG
>JAACDV010000101.1 GCA_009936825.1 Bacteroidota bacterium
CCTAGTCCAGCGCATGATCACGAATAAAAACCATGCGGTCGATCGAGAATGACCGTTTAGGCGTACACCTCCAAGTGTTTTGCGCCCCCAAGTGTGCGCCCCCAAGTGTTTTGGCCCGATCATGGTGATGACACGCCCCCAAGCTTTGATCAAAAAGTTAACAGTGAAATAGTCATTGATTCATATCAAAGAAATTTCCACCAAATCGAATTGAATTGGGCCAATCAAATTGAGCCAGTTGAATTGGGAAATCTTCGGTGGATTGGGGGGAGCAATGATTACAAAATTCAAGAAGGTGGCACGCGCTGCCACAATGGTCTTGTCGATGGTCTTTTCGATGGTCTTTTCGGCCGGGGTCTTTTCAGCCGGGATTTTTTCAACTGGCCAAATGGCGATAGCTGGAAATGTGCCCGAATCTTCAGACCCAATCAAAGTGATTATGAATGACTGGACAGGGGAGCTTTTTTCTACGGTAGTCGTTGGTGGCTTGCTGGAGGAAATGGGCTACACCATATAGTATGTAAGCGCTGGCGCCCTGCCACAGCATCCCGGCATTGCGCAGGGAAATCTGCATCTACAGACCGAAGTCTGGACCAACAATGTTGGTGACCTTTATCCCAATCTGGTAAAAAAAGGGGATATCGTCGTTGTTGGAGACCTTGGTCTTGAACCAAAGGAAGGCTGGGTTTATCCCCCGTATATGGAGGAAAAATGCCCGGGCCTGCCAGATTATAAGGCCCTGTACAAATGTCAGCAGGCCTTTGCCACAGCCGCCACTTTCCCCAAGGGCCGGGTGATTACCTATCCTGCCGATTGGGGAACACGCACACGCGACCTGGTCGCCAGCATTGATTTACCTTTTGAACCAATTCCGGGCGGCAGTGAAGGGGCAATGATGGCTGAGCTGAAATCAGCCTATGCCGCTAAAGACCCAATTCTGATGATGATCTGGCAACCTCACTGGATTTTTGCAGATCTTGATTTGAAATTCATCGAGTGGAATGCAATCGATGGCGAATGTGTGGAGGAATCGCAGGAAAAAGAAACTGCCTGTGGTTTTCAGCAAGCCGCCGTGCATAAGGTTGCGTGGAGTGGCTTTGAAGAAAAATGGCCGGCAGCTTTTAAAATGGTAACCAATGTTCAGCTAACGAATGCAGATGAGAACTGGGCTATTTTTGAGGTCGATAACAATGGCCGCGATGTCAAAGATGTCGCCGAGGAATGGCTTGCCAAGAACAAGGCCCGCTGGAAGCCTTGGATTGAAGCGGCAATGTAATCCCAAGATTTGGGTAACCCCAAGATTTGGGTAACCCCAAGATTTGGGTAACCCCAAAAATACCGCAAAAACAGGCGAGCGGCACACACCATCTGCCGCCCGCATCTTTCTCTGGGGTCAAATAGGTTCTGGTACATTTTTTGTCACTATCGCCCGATATTATATCGCGGCCCCCACACGTTACACGGGCGA
This sequence comes from Bacteroidota bacterium, assembly GCA_009936825.1. The sequence continues at coordinate 1,469 of JAACDV010000101.1, forward strand.
CCACGCGTTAAACAGGCGAAGGGGAGAACGTCATGGCGGCGCATATCAAAGGTGATAAGGATGTCAAAATCTCTTGCCGGAACGTCTGGAAGATTTACGGCGACAACCCGGATAAATTTTTCAAAAGCGGGAACGGATTGGTAGATGATCCCGAAACGCTCGCCAACACCATCACACAAAACAATCATATCCTTGCCAACGCCGATGTCAGCTTTGATGTATTTGCCAGTGAGATTTTTGTCATCATGGGCCTGTCAGGTTCCGGCAAATCAACGATTGTACGCTGTCTGTCTCGCTTGGTTGAGCCAACCGCCGGGGAAATTCTTCTTGACGGTGAAAGCCTTTTAGAAAAATCCGCAGCAGACTTAATCGAAGTCCGCCGACACAAAATGGGGATGGTGTTTCAGAGTTTTGGCCTGATGCCGCACCTCAACGTCATTGACAATATTGCCTTCCCCCTGAAGGTGCAGGGTATTAGGGAGGCCAAGCGCTATGCGCAGGCTGAGCGGGTCATTGATCTGGTTGGTCTGAAGGGCCGTGAGGCCGACTTTCCAAACGAATTATCCGGCGGACAGCAACAGCGTGTCGGCATTGCAAGATCACTTGCGGTTGAGCCTGATGTCTGGCTGCTGGATGAGCCGTTCTCGGCACTTGACCCGTTGATCAGGAAAAAGATGCAGGATGAATTCCTGCGAATTCAGTCGATGTTGCAGAAATCAATTGTCTTCATCACCCATGATTTTCAGGAAGCGCTGCGCCTTGCCGACCGAATGGCGATCATGCGCGATGGTGCAATCGTTCAGATTGGACGCCCGGTAGATTTAATTCTGAACCCCGTCGATGATTATGTCCGGGAATTCACCACCGACGTTGCGTGGGAGACTGTCCTTTGCGCGGCTGACATTTGTGAACACCCCTCTGGCGCGTTAACCGGCATGGGCCGGGTTGCGGCAAACACCCAGATTGATAGCCTGCTTGGGTATCTCGCCAAGCATAGTCAGGGCGTTGCGGTTGAAGCTGAAGATGGCTCGGTGATGGGCGTGGCAACCGCAAGCGGCGTTCTTGCGGCATTGGCAACAGGCTGCAAGGTAGCTCCGGCTGATGTGAAAATAGCCCAAGGACGGGATAAATGACGGAACAAATGACGGGCCCAACCATGAGGGTAGGGTTGGACTGGCAGTCTATCGCGTGGACCGGCATCATTCTGATCACTTTGGCGCTGATAGGGGTGCAGGATCAATTTGGCTGGATATCAACCTATCCAGAGGAGCTGATTGTTCCGATTGATGGCTGGCTGAATAGCGGAATGGACTTGCTAGTCGCCCATCTTGGCTGGTTTTTTATGGGAATATCCTGGCTTTTGGAATGGCCAATCAAGGGCGTGCGCTGGGTCCTGCAAGCGCTGCCTTGGACCGTAAAAAGTTTCATCTTTTGCCTGATCGCTTTTGCCGCTGCGGGGTGGCGGCTGGCGCTATTCGGGCTTTTTTCCTGCCTGTACATGGTGGTAATCGGCTATTGGCCTGAGAGCATGAACACGCTTTCGCTGGTTGCCATTTCGGTGCCAATGGCGATTTGCTCCGGCTTTGGAGTCGGTATCTGGGCCTTCTATTCACGGCGAGCCGAAAAGATCATCATGCCAATGCTCGATATTTTGCAGACGGTGCCAGCCTTTGCCTACCTGCTGTTAATCCTGATGCTGTTCGGATTTGGCACCGTCGTCGGGCTGATTGCCAGCGTGCTGTATTCATTTCCGCCCATGGTTCGCAATGTGATCGTCGGGCTTCGCCGCGTGCCAGCCGAAATTATCGAATCTGGCCTGATGTCGGGCACGACCGCGGGGCAATTATTCTGGCAGGTGCGTGTTCCCAGCGCCAGACGGCAGTTGCTGTTGGGGGTTAACCAGACCACGATGGCATCGCTTAGCATGGTCATTATCGCCTCAATCATTGGCGGCACTGCGGATATCGGCTGGGAAGTGCTGTCCCAGATTCGAAAAGCGCAATTCGGGGAAAGTTTGCTTGCCGGCCTTGTGATAGCGCTCATGGCCATGTTGATTGACCGGATCACCTCGGGAATGGCGAAAAATTCGAGCAACTATGAAAGCGGCACCCTGAAAAACAAAGAAATTGGTTTCCTTAAAAGCATGGGGCGTCAGCGCAACTGGATCATCTTTGTTATGGGCGCTATTTTGGGCGCTGTGCTTTTCTATCTGCTGGCCAAGCTGGTTCCGGCGCTGGAAATCTGTCCCCGTGAGATGGAAATCAATCCGGCGCGCAGCATGAATGAAGCATTGAGCTATCTGATCGTGAATTTTCGTAGGGAAATCGAAGCGATCAAGACCATAGCCTTTTTCTTTGTCATGTTGCCGGTAAAAATCGGGCTGCAAGGCTCGGTCAGCCCCTTTACATGGGGCTTTGAGCTGCAAACCTGGCATTCGGTCTGTTATGGCATGGCATTAAGCGGTTTTGCCGTGTGGTGCGGTCTGCGGGTGAATCGGCAGATTGGGTTTATCGTTCTGCTGTTTGCCCTTTTCTTTTATGGGGGTCTGACGAAAATGCCATGGCCGGCGATTTTACTGATGTATAGTTTCATTGCATGGCGCGTTGGCGGGGCCAGACTTGCGCTGGGGACATTGTTGGGGCTTGGTTTTTTGGTCATCAGTGGCATCTGGCCACAGGCGATGCTGTCGGTCTATCTGTGCGGCATCGCGGTGATCGCCGCGTTCCTTCTTGGCTCGGCTTTGGGCATATGGGCGGCGCATAACAACAGCGTTTCAGCAGTTTTGCGACCGATTAATGATACCCTGCAGACCATGCCGTTATTTGTCATTCTGATCCCTTTTGTGATGATTTTCAAAATCGGGGATTTTACCGCTTTGCTGGCGATTATCGCCTATGCGATTGTTCCGGCCATTCGCTACACCGAACATGGCCTGCGCAATTTGCCGGATAGCGTAATTGAGGCTGCCACGATGATGGGATGCACGCGCCGCCAGATGCTCTGGTCGGTGAAAGTTCCGTTGGCGCTGCCGGTAATGATGCTGGGCCTGAATCAAACTATCATGTATGGTATTGCGATGCTGGTGATTGCTGCGCTGGTGGGCACGAATGGCCTCGAACAACTTGTTTATATCGGGTTGAGTGATGGCAATTTTGGCGGCGGAATGATTGCCGGTATAGGGTTGGCGATCATCGCCATGATTGCCGACAGAATGACCCAAGCATGGAGCAAAAAACGGCCAAGTGAACTTGGTCTGCAAGTCGATTGACCGGAATGGGTCCCCCTCTATATGACCCAATTTTACTTTATGACCCGATTTTATCAAAGGAAGCTTCAATGAATGCGCCGACATTAAACACCGCCATATTGGATGCAATGCTGCTTCCTCAGGATTGGACGTTTCCGGTTCCCATTGCCTATGGGCCCGGACGCCTTTCGGAAATTGGCACGCGCTGCGCCCAGATGGGGATTACCAACCCGCTGATTGTCACCGACCGGGGCAGTCGTGATCTGCCCTTCATTGCTGCATTGCAAACACATCTTGGTGCTGCGGGCTTAACATGTGCGGTATTTTCCGAAATATCGCCCAATCCGCGCGATGATGAGGTTGCCATTGGCAAGTCTACCTTTAATCAGGGCGGGTATGATTGCGTTATTGCCATTGGCGGCGGTAGTGCAATGGATGGCGGTAAATCAATCTGTTTGACCGCCAGAAACGATCTTGATCTTTGGGCTTTTGAGTGGGAGGAGCCGCCAGCAGAGCTTGGCCCGGATCAGGCGTTTCCAAAGCTGATTACCATTCCCACCACCGCGGGTACCGGCGCCGAGACCGAGAGCACGGCGATGGTCACCCATAGTGAAAAGGGTATGAAATACTGCATCTGCCATCCCGATCTTAAACCATCGCTGGCCCTGCTTGACCCGGAATTGACCGTCGGTCTGCCCCGCAATCTGACAGCATGGACTGGCGCTGACGCGATGACGCATGCCATCGAGGCCTATCTGGTGCCGGGCTTTCATCCCCTTTGCGACGGCATGGCGCTGGAAGGGCTTTCCCTTGTCTCAAGGTGGCTGCCGGTTGTGATGCGTGAGCCGGATAATCTGGCGGCGCGCGGCGGCATGCTGGTGGGCTCCTGCCTTGCTGGCATTGCTTTTGCCAAGGGGCTTGGCTTGACCCACGCCATCTCGCATATGGTTGGCGCCGAATTTGATACCCAGCATGGGTTGACCAACGCGATTGTTCTGCCGGTGGTGCTGCGCTTTAATCTGCCGGGTCTGGAGCATAAGGTGAGGCGTATGGCCGAAATCATGCAAATAGAAGATCACTCCGAGGCGGCTTTTATCGCCAGGATCGAAGGCATCCTTGATGCGTTAGATATTCCAAAATCATTATCCAAGATTGGCGTACCCTTGGAATGCGCCGAAGAAATTTCGCACAAGGCACTGCTAGATAGCGCCGCTGGCACCAACCCAAGACCGGCAGACGCCGGCCAAGTCCAGCGCCTGATTGAGACCGCCATCATTGCGGCACGCTAAAACAGCCCGAAACCCGAAAGTTGAAACCCGAAAGTTGAAACCCGAAAGTTGAAACCCCAAAGTTGGAACCCGAAAGTTGGAACCCCTAAGGATAAACAACAGAACAGCGCGTGAATTGTGGCTGGAATCGCAGGGAATCGCCGATTCGCCTATGGGAAAGCTTGATGTTTTGGGGATGATCAAGGGGCTAGGATTTGTTCAGCTGGATTCGATTCAGGTGGTCTCGCGGGCGCATCATCATATTTTGTGGAGCCGTAATGCGAATTATCGTGAACCGATGCTTAATAAACTGCTGGCAAAGGACCGGTCCATTTTTGAGCATTTCACCCACGACGCCTCAGTTATCCCGATGGATTTCCTACCTTTTTGGCAGCGCCAGTTTCGCCGGAAAAAAGAGCAGCTAGACCGGTCAAAATGGTATAAGGGCCTTCCGGACCGCCGTGGGCGCGAGGAAATCCGCCAGCGAATCAGCCGCGATGGCCCGCTTTCGACGCACGCTTTTGATACAAAAATCGATCCAGAAATTGATCCAAAAATAAGGGGGCCAAAGGAAATGTGGTCGCGCCCCCCGCACAAACTTGCACTGGACTATATGTGGTATACCGGAGAATTAGCCACCGCATACAGGAAGAATTTCAATAAATATTATGATCTGGCAGAACGTATTTTTCCCAGCGAAATCAGAGATATAATCATCTCGGACCGCGACCAGATTAATTGGCTATGCGAGGCCGCATTAAACCGTATGGGATTTGGTCTGCCAGGTGAAGTGCAACATTATTGGGACGCCGTCAGCACCCGGGAATGCGCCGAATGGCTCACGCGCGCCGCCGCAAAAATCCAGCAGGTGGAAATAGAATCAGCCAATGGTCAATGGATAAAAGCAATAGCACCGCTCGATATTGAGGACAGGCTGGCTATTTTGGGTCAGGCGACGTCACACCTTCGGATACTGAACCCTTTTGATCCTGTTATACGCGATAGAAATCGCCTGAAACGACTGTTTGGATTTGAGTACCGGGTGGAGATGTTCGTTCCCGCGGCCAAACGTGTCTGGGGCTATTACGTTTTTCCAATTCTGGAAGGGCGCCGGTTTGTCGGGCGGATCGAAATTAAGGCAAACCGCAAGGATTCGGTGCTGAATGTGATCAATTTCTGGCCGGAGAAAGAGTGTCACTGGTAGCAAAGCCGGCACAAAAAACTCTCATCGGAACTTGAGAGAATGCGGCGATTTATCGGGGTCAAGCGGATCGAATGGACCGCCTGACGATGCGGGCGCTATCATAAATTCGC
>JAACDV010000102.1 GCA_009936825.1 Bacteroidota bacterium
GCCATTACCAATACAGTAATGGTGGCAGTTACGGTTTCGCGACGGGTAGCCCAAGAAATACGGGAGATTTCCTGGCGGACCTGCCGGACAAATTGTGCTGGCGATGTGTTTGCCATGTGATTTCGGTGCCGATAACAAGTTTCACAACACGCTAGCTCCGCCAAGACAGACACAAAAAACAGCTTCAATCGCGCGGTTGCTTTCCCCACGATTTTGGCGGTCTAAGATTTGAATGCTTTGTCTTGTGTCGCTACCGTGAACGGTATCTAGCAAAGAGCGTGAGACATGGCAATAGATTAATCATATCAGATGCATGAAAAACAGTCCCCGGGAAACCAATCGGTGAAACCTTTATTCCCTTCTGGCCCAGCTAATACGCGGTATCTGCCTGCTTGTTGCCCCGATCAAGCGCAAGATAGCCCCCAAGGGTCGCTATAGCTGTCATCCCCAAGGTGATATTTAACGCCAAAGAAAACGAAGTATCGCCGCCAAGCGCAATAATCAGGCTACCGAACACGGCACTGCAAAGCATCTGCGAAGCACCGCTCAGGCCGGTTGCCGCTCCACTATGAATTCCGGCGGCACGAACCGCACCAATAATCGAATTTGCAACAACCAGCCCGTTAGCGACTCCATACACAAGCAGCATGCCGGAAATCTCCCAGACACCTGCCAGCCCCACCAGCTGGATAAGCACCAAACCCGCCATAATGATGAGACTAAAAAACGCGCCAACAAAAGCAGTTACATCCAGCCCAAAGCGCGGGCCAAAATATCGGCTGAGACTATTGCCAATCATGTACCCCAGCGCCGTCGTGCTGAACAGCAATCCGAATTCAAAGGCGCTCATCCCCAAACGTTGAAACTGATAGGGCATGTATCCACCCATGGCGAAAAAAGATCCCGTCATCATCCCGCCATTCGTCGCATGACTGATAAATTTGGGAGTACGAATCAGCAAAACGAAAACGCCAAGCGTCTGCAATAAAGGTGCGGCAGGAACGCGGTCTTTGCGTGTTTCCTTTAACAACAGCAGATTAACGGTGAAAATCAGCCCCGCCGTTAACACCATGATGCCAATTGACCCGCGCCAGCCAACCAGATCGGCCAACAGCCCGCCAAAGGCAAAGCTCAACAGCGGAACAACGGCCTGAACCATGGTGATTGTCGACATTTGTTTGCCAGCTTCGGCGCGCTCAAAGCTGTCATTGATGATAACCCGCCCCATCGCCATACAGGCCGCAGCACCAAATCCCTGAATCGCGCGAACCCCGATCCACACCTCGATCGTCGGCGCAATCAGCGCACCAAACCCGGACAGCGTGAATAAAAACGATCCCAACAGCAGAATCGGGCGACGGCCAAACCGATCAGACAGGCTGCCAGCCACCATCTGGCCAATTCCCATCATGATCAGAAACACACTTAGAACGAGTTGCGCCTGATCAGCCGTAGCCTGCAAATCGTCACGGAGTTGCGGAATGGCCGGTGACAATAACGCCATTCCAATATTTGCCCCGGAGACGGTCAACGCCATCATCCAAATAGGCGGCAAAAGACGCGCGGCGACAGGCTGGCTCAACATAGATCTCCGTAAATGGCATGAGCAAAGAAACGCAAGAGAGCCGAAGAAACCTCGGGAGCCGAGAAAAATCGGGCGTCAAGAAAATAATAAAACGCGGCAATCATAGCAGCATCGTCAAATGGGTGTATAGTAAAGTTAATTAATCTTGGAAAATACGCGATCCGGAAAAACTCCCGGGCCCCTCAAAAAATGCCCCCCTAAAAAAAGGGGACTCTCAAAGAAGCCCTTAAAGGAAATCATCCCTCACAATGAAGTTCCCTCAAATGAGATTATCTTCAGGTGGCAGCCCAAATTCCGGGAATAGTCGCGGTGCAATACTAATGGCTGCCGGAATGCTGGCCTTTGTTCTGAATGACGGGCTGATGAAGGCGCTGTTTGCCGATATGTCACTCTATCAGGCGATTTTTTTGCGCGGGATTATCACTGTCCCGCTGATCGCAATGATGATGTGGCATCAGGGCCTGATCTGGTTTCGGGGCCTGACTTGGGATCGAGACTTTAGCCTGCCAGAGCTGGCGCGGCGGGATATAATTCTGGTGCTGATCCGCGCATTCTCTGAACTGCTGGCAACCATCTTATTCCTGACCGCACTTTCGCAAATGCCTTTAGCGAATGTCACCGCAATTTTGCAGGTGTTGCCGCTGACCGTCACCATGGCGGCGGCGCTGTTTCTGAACGAAAAGGTGGGCTGGCGAAGATGGCTGGCGATCAGCATCGGATTTGCCGGAGTGTTAGTCATCATCCGCCCCGGAATGGACGGCTTTTCGATCTATTCGATATGGGTGCTTGCCGCGGTTGCTTGCATCACTGTTCGCGAAATCACCACGCGCCAGTTGTCGGCCGATATACCTTCGCTGCCAGTTGCGATGGTTACGGCCATTGCTATTTGCGGTCTTGGCGCGGGAATGCTGCCTGTTGTTGAGTGGACACCGCTAACCGGAATGATGTGGCTCTATCTTGGCGGCGCGGCATTGGCCATTGTCTTTGGCTATCTATTCAGCGTGATGACCATGCGCACCGGCGATATCGGTTTTGTTGCGCCGTTCCGCTATACAGCGATGATCTGGGCAATTCTGCTGGGGCTATTGATGTTTGGTGACTTACCCGACATGCCAACGGTTGTTGGCACGCTGATAATTGTTGCAACCGGGCTGTATTCGCTGCACCGGGAACATCTGAACCGCCGCCAGCTTCAGGCGGTCCATTAAAGCCGGGCATAATAAGAGAAAGCGGCGGTGATGGGATTAGCCATACCGCCGCCAGCATAGGGTTAGCTGTTCCTGCTAGAAGGTTGCTGCGTCGATACCAAACCATTTGGAAATCAGCGTGTTCAGCGAGCCGTCCATTTTCATCGAGGCGATCGCCGTATTCATCTTTGCTTTTAAGCCGCCGTCAGATTTGCGAATACCCATTCCAACACCGCCGCCAACTGAAACCTGACCAGCAACCGCCAACTTACTGTTGGACTGGCTGACAATCGACATCAGTACATCACTATCAGCCAGCACCGCGTCAGCCTGACCATTGCGAACTGCCTGAACAGCGTTCTCCAGCGTCGCAAAGTCCAGCAATGTTGCCCCTGAGGCGGCAATGTGCGCTGCATGAACGCTGGCGCGCTTGGCGGCGATGACCCCGTCATTAACGTCAAACGGACTTCCGCCAAGGGTGACATAGAATGACGGCGCGGCGGGGAAGTAATTTTGGGTAAAGTCGATCAGCTTATTGCGTTCGGCAGTAATAACCATTCCTGTGATAATGGCGTCATATTTGCCTGAAACCAGGTTTGGAATGATCGTTCCCGGCTCGTTTGTTACCCACTCACAAGTCAGACTTGCGCGTTTGCAAAGCTCATCACCGACTTCGCGTTCAAATCCGCTAATCTCGCCTGAATCATCAATAAAATTATAGGGAGGATTAGCCGCTTCGGTGCCAAGACGGATGGAATTGGCCATCGCCATACTCGACATTGTTGCGGCAATAAACAGCCCCGCAACGCTGGCTTTAATAGATAACTTCATACCTGTCTTCCTTTGCCTTATCTCACGGTTGATTTGACCGGCGAGGTCACGAAAATTTGAAGAGCTGGCGCAAGTCGCGTGAAGAAAGTACTTGCGCGCCTTGACATTTACCCAACAGAATTGCCGTATCTGGTCTCGCCCGCCTTCACCTTGCCGTTATAATAATGTTGATAAATGGTTGAAATTCACAAAGCCGGGCCAAATGAGCTGGGCCAAATAAACTGGCGAGAGAAGGGCAGAGTGCGACCGATGGATACAGACAAACAAAATCCGGACACCAGCACATCCATCGGCGATTTTGACTATATCATCATTGGTGCTGGATCGGCCGGATGTGTGCTGGCCAACCGGCTGTCCGATAACCCCGACACCCACGTTCTACTGCTGGAAGCTGGCGGCAAGGACAATTATATCTGGGTGAAAATCCCGGTTGGTTATCTGTTTTGCATGGGCAACCCGCGCACCGACTGGATGTTCAAGACCGAGGCCGAGGACGGGTTGAACGGGCGGGAGCTGAGTTATCCGCGCGGGCGCATTCTTGGCGGAAGCTCATCTATTAACGGCATGATCTATATGCGCGGACAGGCGCGCGATTATGATCACTGGCGCCAGTTGGGCAATGTTGGCTGGGGCTGGGATGATCTTCTGCCCTATTTCATGCGATCCGAGGACAATCAGGATGGCGCTGATGAAATGCATGGCACCGGCGGCGAATGGCGCGTCGAGTCCCAGCGGCTGCACTGGGATATTCTGGATGATTTTCATCGGGCCTGTATAAATGCAGGAATTCCCGAAACAACCGACTTTAATCGCGGCAACAACGAAGGTGTCGGCTATTTCAAAGTCAACCAGACACGCGGCACAAGATGCAGCGCCGCAACCGCATTTTTAAACCCGGCCCGCCGGCGCAAAAACCTGAAAGTACTGACCGGCGCGCAGGTAGAAACCCTGCAAATGGATGGGCGGCGCGTGACCGGCGTGCGCTTTCACCATAAGGGTGAGCTTAAATCTGCCACCGCCAACGCCGAGGTTGCGCTGGCGGCAGGCAGCATCGGCAGTCCACAAATTCTGCACCTATCAGGTATCGGACCGGGGAGCCATCTGGCCGAGCATGGCATTCCCGTCCGTCATGATCTAGCCGGAGTTGGCGGCAATCTTCAGGACCATCTGCAAATCCGCGCAGTCTACAAAGTTCAAAATGCGGTTACTTTGAATAACCGCGCCACCTCGATTTGGGGAAAGGCGATGATCGGGCTGGAATACGCATTGCGGCGTAGCGGTCCGATGGCGATGGCGCCAAGCCAGCTTGGGGTTTTTACGAAATCAGATCCGGCGCTGGAAACCCCCGATTTGCAATATCATGTCCAGCCCCTATCGCTGGATAAATTCGGTGACCCGCTTCATGATTTTCCGGCAATCACCGCCAGCGTGTGTAACCTGCGCCCCGAAAGCCGCGGCAGTGTGAGCTTGCGCTCATCAAACCCGTTTGATGCGCCGGTTATCAGCCCGAATTATCTTTCTAGTGAACGTGATCGCCAAGTGGCGGCGAATTCATTGCGGATGACGCGTCATATTATGGCGCAAGAACCGATGGCGAGATATAGCCCGCAGGAATTTCTGCCCGGCGATGAATTTCAGTCGGATGATGATCTGGCGCGCAAAGCAGGAGATATCGGCACGACGATTTTTCATCCCGTCGGAACGGCGCGAATGGGCGCTGACAAGATGGCGGTTGTTGATAGTCAGCTGCGTGTTCACGGGATCGAGGGGCTACGCGTGATCGATGCGTCAATCATGCCGACAATTACCTCGGGCAACACCAATTCGCCAACCATTATGATTGCCGAAAAAGGCGCTGAAATGATGCTGAAGAGCGCCAAAAAAGCCTGACCACCTAACGGTCCGCATTGCGATGATTCTAGTTGGCAGCTTGCAAGACCATCAAGCGAATCCACTGCCCGGGCAGGCCGTCCATATCTCCATAGACGCTGAACAGCACTCTGCCAGCCGCACAAAATGCCATATCATCTGCTGCATTTGGATTGGTCAGCACCACCAGTACATCTTCGGCTTCAGCTTCAGGCTCGGTTTTCAGTGCTATGCTGAATTTTGTTAAAAAGGCCTGATTGGCAAGCTCAATCTGGTCGGCATTAGGGGCCACGCGGGTCGCCCTTCCCGATAACTCGCCTTCTAGTGCAATGCGCGAGAGGGCCAGATAGGTGCGCAGCTCAGCCGGAGTCATTCCCCGCATTACGGCAAATCCAGCTTCGATCATATCTTGCTGGCCGGCCTCCTCGCCGCCAAGCATGACGCGGCAATAACGCGGTTCAACCACTCCAAAAATGCCCGACATCAGGGTAAAAAAACTGCGGATGTCGTCATGGCTCATCTTGCCCATTCCACGAATGGCCATAGCGGATGAAATTTCGTAGCCTAACGAAAAGGCCATTTTGACCGCGTTCTTACCTTCGGTAAAATCTTCTAGCGATGCGAACACCCCACTATCAAGAACCTGCTGAATGGTGGCGTCCAGAAACGCCTCGTTGGTCATCACATCTTCAAAGTAGCGCATGAAAATCTGATCTTTTTCAGGTCCGAGCCTGATCCCCGATACCATCGCCTCATACAGCTCCGGGTTCCTCGCCGCATCCATAAAGGCAGATCTGATTGCCGTACGCTCATCATTTGTCAACGCATGGCTCGCCCCCGATGGAACCAGCATCATGACGATTGTGAAGCCAAGGGTGAGGCCAAGGGTGATAGTTTTGCTAATTTTTTTCACAATTTCAGTCGCGTTCTTAAAGGGCCATATCTCTGCCCCCACATCTTGCCAGAATATGATCATAACAGATACTCCCTAAAATCGGGGCTTCTAAAAATCGGGAGGCCTAGGACAGCGTTCCATCCAGCACATAGCGCAGGACCTGCACCACTTGCAACGGCGTCTCGGTCACACAAAGCGCAGCGGCGTCGACTTCTTTTAGTGCATGTTGATGGTCGGGGCCGTGCATAATAATCAGCGACTTACCAAGCGCGGCTGCATAGCCAGCGTCAAAAGCGGCATTCCATTGTTTATATTTATCGCCAAAACGGACCACAACAATATCGGCGTCGGCGATGCCCTTGCGCGTACGCATCGCATTTAGCTTGGCCCCTTTATGATCATGCCAGAATTTATCCGGCTCATCACCAAGAAGGGTAACCCCGCAATCATCGCTCGCCGCATGGTCGGTCACCGGGCTGAAAAACTGCACGTTGAGCCCCGCAGATTCAGAAATGATCTGATCCCGCCAATCGGAATGAATTTCGCCTGAAAGATAGACTTTCAACATCATGATCCTAGCCCCATTTCAAAATTCTGGTTTTCGCGCGTCAGGTTATTTCCGTGTTAAACCCTGATCTGACTTTGATCAAGCTTGCTGGTAGGGTCATCAATTGGAATTGGCTATCAAAAGACTGAACAAACCGGGTTATTATCCCTTTTGAAACTAGGCATAATTGCCCTAGGCTTTATCAAGCACAAATAAGCCTGCGCACTTAATTGGGGGGCATTTCCTAAAACACATTTATCTGGTAACAAATTTTTCTGGTAACAAATTTATCTGGTAACACATTTTTTCTGGCCCCTCTGGCAGATCACATTTCTGGCGCATTAACGGAGACTCCACATGAATATTTTCCCTATTATCGAAGCCGCGACAGGTGAGCTGAAGTCTATCTATGAGGATTTGCACACGCATCCCGAACTTGGTTTTGAGGAATCCAGAACCAGTGCGATTGTAGCTGAAAAACTGCGCGAATACGGCGTCGATGAGGTTCATACCGGATTGGGCACAACGGGCGTTGTCGGTCTTATTCACGGCAAATCTCATGGTAACCGGCGCGTTGGTCTTCGCGCCGATATGGATGCCCTGCCGATTGAGGAAATCAGCGGCGTGCCTTTCGCCTCACAAACCCCCGGAACCATGCATGCCTGCGGCCATGACGGGCACACCACCATGCTGCTTGGCGCGGCAAAGCATCTTGCCGAAACCAGAGAGTTCGATGGTACCGCGGTGCTGATTTTTCAACCTGCCGAGGAAGGTCTTGGCGGGGCGCGTTCAATGATTGCCGATGGTCTATTCACCCAGTTCCCCTGTGATGAGATTTTTGGAATGCATAATTCGCCGAACGGCAGGCCCGGAACCTTTGACATCTGCAAGGGAGTGGCGATGGCCGGTGCGATGTTCTTTGACGCGAAAATCCGCGGTCTTGGCAGTCATGCCGCCATGCCGCATCAGTCCAAGGATACGATCATCATCACTGCTGCTCTGGTTAGCCAGCTGCAAACGATCGTTAGCCGTAATGTTCCGCCCCTCGATAGCTGCGTTTTGTCAGTAACGCAAATGCACGCCGGCAGCGCTTATAACATTGTTCCCGAAACGGCCCATATCGCCGGAACAGTCCGCTATTTCAAGGATGAGGTTTGCGCCTTGACGATGGCGCGTATCCAGACACTTTGCGATGGCATTGCCGCCGCCTATGACGTCGAGATTGACCTTGAAATGCGCAATGTGTTTGACGTGCTGATCAATGATGATGAACTTTGTGATGCCTATCTGGATGCCGCTACCGATATTCTGGGGCCGGAAAATGTATCCGATGTTTCGGTTCCCGCTACAGGATCAGAAGATTTTGCAGATATGCTGCGCGTTGTGCCGGGGGCCTATTGCCGCATCGGACATACGGGAACGGTTGGTCTGCATAACCCGTCATTTGTTCTAGGGCAGGAGATATTGCCAATTGGAGCATCGATCATGGCTCGGGTGGTTGAAAAACGCCTACCGCTGGCCTGACCGCGCCCAAAACTCCGGCCAAAACCCAGCCCGCAAATTGAGCCATCGCGACATGCCAATCCATGAGATAGAAATCTGTGAACATATCTGGATAGAAATGTCCGATGGCGTGCGTCTGTCGGCAAAGATGTGGCGGCCCGTTAATGCGTTGCAAAACCCGGTTCCCGCCATTCTGGAAATCATTCCCTACCGGAAGCGCGATGGCTATGCCATTCGTGACCATCGGAATCATGCATGGATGGCGGCGCGAGGCTATGCCGGAGTTCGCCCCGACATGCGCGGACACGGTGATTCCGAAGGCGTCATGCTGGATGAATATAGCCAGAGAGAACAACAGGACACGGTTGAAATTATCGAATGGATTGCCGCGCAAGATTGGTGCAGCGGCACTGTCGGCATGATGGGGCTGTCATGGGGCGGGATTGCCGCCATGCAAGCTGCAATAAGACAGCCAAAGGCGCTGAAAGCGATCATTCCTGTCGGCGCTTCGGTTGACCGTTATTACGATGATGGCGGCTATCTGGTTGGCGGCTATCCGGGACAGGGGCTTGGCTGGGGCGGTGTTATGTTTGGCTATTGCATCCGCCCACCCGACCCGGCAGTGGTTGGCGATGCATGGCGTGAAATGTGGATGCAGCGCTTGGCGACCACGCCAATGTTTGCCGAAAAATGGATGAAGCATCAGCTGCGCGATAAAAGCTGGATTGAAGGGTCTGTCTGCGAGGCCTATGAAAAAATTAAAGTGCCAGTTCTTGGTGTCAGCGGGTGGAATGATTGCTGGCCGAACACAATGCTTCGCCTCCTTGGGAATATTGACGCCCCCTGCCGCGCGGTTTCTGGCGCATGGGGGCATGTTTACCCAAATCTAGGCGGGCCCGGACCGATGATCGGGTTTTTGCAATTGGCGCTGGACTGGTGGGACCACTGGCTGAAAGATGTCGATAACGGCGTGATGGATGCGCCTGCATTTACCGCTTTTCTGCAAAGCAGCCATGCCCCGGACCCGAACCCTACAGACAGACCGGGACGCTGGGTTGGTGAGACCATCTGGCCATCACCAAACATTCACAGCACGCGGTTTTATCTGCAACCGAATACACCACGCGGGAATAGAGTCCAGACTGGCTCAACAGAGATGGGCCCAACAGAGACGGGCCCAACAAAGACTGGCTCAACAAGAACTGGGGCCCAAAATGCCGGGCTATTGACACCGGATGCCCAGACTGTTGAGGGCCCGCAGGTAGGCACTTCATCCTCCATTTGCCATATATGCTCGCCCGTTTCGGTTGGATTGACCAGCGGCGAATATATGCCAATTTCAGGCATTGCCGAATTACCGCAGGACCAACGCCCGGATGATGCGATGTCGGTTTGCTTTGATGCTGCACCCGCATTAAAGCCGTTGGAATTTCTGGGCACACCAAAGCTTCATCTGCGCCTTTCCAGCGACTGCACCCATGGGCTGATTGCCGCCCGGCTGTGTGATGTTGGCCCGGATGGCGCATCGACCCTGATCAGTTATGGTATTCTTAATCTGCGACAACGCGATGGCCGTGAAAAGCTAGCTGAAATCATCCCGGACGCCCCGATGGATGTGACTATACGGATGAATGACACCGGATGGTCATTGCAGGCTGGGCATCAACTGCGATTGGCGCTTTCTAGCCAGATGTGGCCAATGGCATGGCCGGTGGCAGAGAACGCCTGCTTAACGCTGGACCTAGGGGCCTGTTCGCTTGAGCTGCCGGTTCGGGATGCGAATACCGCTAAGACCGATCTTGGCAATCCCTTCGCCCCACCCGAGGCAGCAGACGCACCGTCCCATCAAATTCTTTGCGCGCCAACGGGAAGCAGGCAAATCCATCACGATATCGAAAGCGATACAAAACATTATGCGATTGTCTCAGACAGCGGCAACCTACGTTTCAGCGATATTGATCTGACTTATGGCGCCACAAACAAGCAGGTTTATTCGATAACCGACGGCGATCCCCTGTCGGCCCGTATGGAATATGAAGCGGGTTTCAGTTTTGCCCGCGCCGATTGGCAGACAAGAACGCATAGCCGGATGGTAGC
The DNA here is from genome assembly GCA_009936825.1 of Bacteroidota bacterium. The sequence continues at coordinate 10,515 of JAACDV010000102.1, forward strand.
AAGTTGTGATGCCGATAATTTTTATTTGCAAGGCCGCATAGAGGCTTTTGAGAAAGACCAGCAGGTGTTTGAGCGTGACTGGGATATCACCATTCCACGCCTGATTTTCTGACCAGTTTTGATCAGCAAAAAAATTAAATGAATTTGAGGACAGAAATAATGGTCAAACCAACAGCCCTACAGGAACTGGTTCTAGAATATTTCCGCGGTGTAGATGAGGAAGTTCTTCCCCGCATCCTTGCCACCCTTGACCCTGATTGCGTGTTCACTGTCGAGACGCATGGCGTTCGCCTTGAAGGGCATGATCAAATCAGTGGCATGTTTGAACGGTTATGGTCCAACCATAAATCAGTTTGCCATGATCAGTTTTACTTTGTTGAAGACCCCAACACCACCGATATAGCGGTGCGGTTTCGCGTAACAAATCAGGCGGAAAATGGCGCGGAAATATTCAAGTCAAACTGCAATTTTTTCACCCTAAAAGACGGGCTTTTCACCGAAATTCGGGTCTATATGGCGGGCCTGAATACGTTGGACCGCGCGCAATAAAGGCGCCGCACCCCTAAGGGTCCCTATATTCAGGCGCGCTCTAAGGTTTGAGATTTGCGGCGGCTGCCATCATCTGGGTAATAACAGCGTCATTCGGTATCGCAGAGCTTGGATAGGCTTTGCGGCTATGGCTGAGATTAAGCCCGAGCATGGTTTCAACAAGTTTGTAGGATAGCGGCCCCGGATTGATCACCGGCACCTCCAGCTTTTCACAAAGATAGGCATGCGACTGGTGCATTGTTGTCGATCCCAGAAGGATAACATCGGCGCCATCCTGATCGATCGCTTGGCGCGCTTCGGCTTCCAGCAGCGGGAAAATCGACGATTCCTTGCCGCGCATCAGATTTTGATTATCCGGTGCCACATCAATCGACCTGATTGAGGCAACAAGATGCCCGATACCAAGATCACGAATGGTTTTTTCATAAAGATGACGCCATTGCTGCCACATCGTAACAATGGAAAAGCGGTGACCAAGCAGCATCGCAGTCAGCATCGAGGCCCGCCCGGGACCAATAACCGGAATGTTCAGCACCGAGC
>JAACDV010000103.1 GCA_009936825.1 Bacteroidota bacterium
ATGCATCGCGGCGATCACTGCAGGGTTTGGTTCGCCGTTAAAAGGCGGCGTGGCTGCGATAATACGCGGCACTCCCGCAACGCTGGCAGTGGCAACCGACATATGCGCCGAAGCCACCATCGGAAATTTACCGCCCGGCACATAGCATCCAACAGATTGCACCGGGATGTTTTTATGCCCCAAGATCACACCAGGCAGCGTTTCCACTTCAATATCCAACATACTGTCGCGCTGCGCCTGCGCAAAATTGCGCACTTGCTCTTGGGCGAATTTAATATCCTCCATATCGCGCTTTGACACTGTGGCGATGATCGTTTGCACCTCATCCTCGGTGAGGCGGTAGGTTGGGCGATCATAATTATCAAATTTTACCGCCAATTCATGCACGGCCTCATCTCCGCGCATCTCTATATCTTTCAGCGTTGTGGCAACCGCAGTGGCCACTTTAGCATCATCTTCGGCTCGATCTGCCTCGGGCTTACCCCACTTTAAATATTCAACCGTCATCTTACCCATCCTTCCCATCAGGGCTTGGCGCTTGACGCGCGCCCCGGTCATAAGCTTCCCAACCTTCGCCGCCAAACACATCATGGCCAAGCTGGGCCAGAACATGGGGGAAATCCACCATCACCCAATTGTCAGAGATCTTACCATCCTCCACTTTCCAAAAATCCATATAGCGGATTTCAATGCGCTTTCCCGTCGCCTCAATGCCCATAAAGCATCCGCTATGGGTGGCTTCCTGGCGCCCGAAAGCCGCCGCCCATTCGCCCATAAAAAGCCGCGCTTCATCAACGCACACCTTATCTGAAAAGGCGGCTTGAAACGGCTTTTGCCAATTTTTCTGAAATTCTGTCAGGCCAGACTTCGTGCCACAGCCTGCATTGCCCATCCAGCGGAAGCTATCACTGAAAAACTCGCCAATATCGGCGATCCGGTGATCATTCAACCCATCCACCATGGCCTCGATAACGGCCCGCGTTTCGTCTGTTTTAGACATATCCGTCTCGCGGCTTAGTGTGGCTTGCTCTGGGCGGGTGCCCTTCATACTATATCCTCACTTATAAATTGTGCCGCCCGATATCCGATCATCATAGAGGGCGCGTTGGTATTGGCGGAGGTCACTGCTGGCATAACTGATGCATCTGCAACCCAAAGGCCGGAGACCCCTGCCACGGCAAGGCGCGGGTTGACAGGGGCAGTGCCTTCGCCCATGCGTAGAGTCCCGACAGGATGATATGCCGTCGCACCACGGTCCATGATATGCTGACGCAACGCCGCGTCTGTGGTTACTTCGGGTCCAGGAAAAGCCTCGGGCGCACGGTGGTCCCCAAATTGCGCCGTGCTCATCAGCGCGCGCAGACGCTTGAGGCCAGCGAGCAATGTTTCGACATCTTCTGGGTCCTGAAACAGGCCAAGATCGATATCGGGCGCGACGTTTGGATCAGCCGAGGTCAGGCGCAAACGCCCACGTGACTTGGGCCGACACACGCAGACATCTGCGAAATATCCAGACCCTTGGGTAAACCGACTGCCCTTCCAATCCAGCATGAAGGGAATGAAATGGCATTGCACATCCGGCTCACCTGTCTCGCCGCGCGCGTTAAAGAAAGCGCCCCCCTCAACCGTTGGCGAGGCAAAGCGTCCCGTGCGCGTAAACAGATAGCGAAATAGTGCAGCCATCCACGCAGGCAGTTGGGACAGTGTCAGTCCATATCCAGATTTCGGGCCAACATAATGAATTCCGGCAGCGGGGTGATCGTGCAGGTTTTCGCCCACCTCGTCCAAGGCATGGGTGAGCGAAATGCCAAGTTCCTTCAGATGGTCCGCCGGTCCGACCCCGGATCGCATCAGGATCGCGGGGGAACCGATGGACCCCGCTGAAAGAACAATGCCACGGGACGCGCTCAGCTTCGTGCCGTCGAGCAGGACAATACGCTTTGCCTGCCCATCGTCAAACTCGATCCGATCGACCTCGGCCCCTGTCTTGACTTGAAGACCATGCGCGTCCTGCGCAGGGCGCAGAAATGCATCTGCCGCCGACCAGCGGCGCCCGGCGCGCATATTGAACCGGAAGGTACCAGCGCTTTCATATTCGGGCGACGGGGCCTCGGTCGAGTTTCCCCCGAACAAACCGGACAGCGCCTGAACCAAAGGATGCGCACCCGTCATCTGCATTGGCTGAAGCTTGGCTTCGACCGCTTCGAATGCGTTCTCGACATCGCCCCATGCCCAGCCCTTGACGTTCCAACCATCAAAGTCGTCGCGCCGCCCGCGAAACCAGACCATCGAGTTAATGGACCCCGATCCCCCAAGCATGCGTCCGCGGTGAACATTCAAGTGCCGGCCCCCCAGACCCTTTTGCGGCACTGATTTAAAGTGCCAGTCGCGGTTGCTCCCCATAAGCCAGGCCAAACCGAATGGCATTTTGACCAGCGGGTGGTTGTCTGACGGGCCTGCTTCCAGCGCCAGAACACGCCCAACGCCGCGCCGCGCCAGTTCAGCGGCAGCGATGCATCCTGCTGAGCCTGCGCCGACGACAATGAAATCCGCGTCCGTGCTCATGCGGCAGCCCTTTCGAGTTCACCGAAAACGTCAAAGCCGAGTTGCAGCAGCACATGCGGGATATCCAGCATACACCAGTTTTCGATGATCTTGCCATCCTCGCAACGCCACCAGTCACAATCGCGCATGAACACACGTTTTCCTGTTGGCTCAAGCCCAAGGAATGGCTTGACGTGGACACCTGTAATCATTGGCCAACCGCTTAAGAATGCATAGTTCCCGTCACCGGACTTACAGTCCGCGCCAACATGTTTGATGCCAACTTCGCTGCCGTCACCCCATCCCTCAAAGGTCTGCTCAAACGGTTGTTGGAAAGTGGCGAATGCATCAACAGTAGCATAACAGCCAAGCCCGCCGGGCCCGTACCACACCATCTTGTCGTGCCAGTAGGGCCTCCATGCTTCGTGTGCTGTTGTAAGCTTTTTAAGCATGGCTTCTACCAGATCGGCAGAGGCTCTTGACGCGATGCGGTCAGATGGCCCATCGACGATGCCGTCATGTGTCGCCGGTCCGGGCAAAACGCCTTCATAGCCGCGGCTTTCTTCGAGTGGCCAAAGGCCAAGCGCGATAATCAACTCTGCAAACCCAAGGAATACATGGCTTTCGACGATTGATCCATTTTCCATCCGATGGAATTCGCCAAAGCGTAGATAGGCCAACTTACCGCTGGCGGGGATGCCAAAAAACGGCTTGGAGAAATGTCCGTGGAAATACCCGGTCGAGGTCACCCATTCTGAACCAAGGTATTCGCCCCCAAGCACGATGTAGTTTTGTCGGGTACAGCCCTCAAACGAAGCGAAGATTGGCGCGATGATGTTCTGGAGATACCCATCACCATCCTGCGCCTCGTTGATCGGGTGGCTGGCGTTCACTTTCGCAGACTCGTGAAAAAGGCTTGAGACAGCCGCTTCCACTTTGTTCATAGCAAAACTGTCTAACAGTTTGCGATAAAGCGCCTTGTTGTTGTGCGATGTCTCTGTTGCAATTCCCATCGCCGGACGGTTAACGCGTGCGTTCATCTCAAACTCCTCGTCGCTCTGGCAAGCTAATAGACATTAGCATCACCCTTTGACCGCGCCGGCAGTAAGACCGCTGACAATCTGGCGTTGGAAGAACAAAACCATAAGGAATAGCGGGGCCGTGACGGAGACAACCGACGATACAGCAAACATGACGTTGCCTTTGGTCTGCGTGGTTCCAAGGAAGCTCGCAACCTTCGGGATCATTGTCTGGTTTTCTTTGGACAGCAGCATCGTCGTGACGGCGAAATCGTTGTATGCCAGCAAGAAGGAGAACAATCCTGTTGTAATGACGCCCGGCCACATCACTGGGATGATAACATTGCGAAAAGCCTGAAATCGAGTGCAGCCATCCACCATCGCGCTTTCGTCCAGCTCGGGAGGAATATTTTTAAAGAAGGAATGCAACATCCATAGGGTAAAAGGCTGATTGATAGCGACCAGAACGATCACTGTTGTCGCTGTATGACCCCACAGATTCCACTGAAAAAACACTGGCAGATAGCCCGACACCAAGGTGATTGGCGGCATGGCTCGAAATATAAGCGCTGCGAGCAAGAACCAAAAAGCATAACGATAAGTAGACCGCGCTAACGCGTAACCGCCAAGCGTTCCGAGAGTCAGTGATATTGTTACCACAAAGAAACACACAATCGTAGAATTCAACGCCGCGCGCCAGAACTCTTCTTGCACCCAAGCTCCGTAATAGCCATCGCTGGTAAATGGGCCGCCCGTTTCAATGAGGGTCAACCTGCCGGTCAGAGCATTGGCCCAATTGGCCTTGGAAAAGAAATCCCCCTCAACCTTAAACGATCCCCAAAGCGTCCAGAGGAAGGGAAACGCAGCAAGAATCATCCAGATGGCCAAAATAGCCACAACAAGACATGTGACGGTAGCAGGTTGGCGTTGTGCTTTGCTTGACATACTACACCTATTTCCGATCATATTCGCGCCAAGTGCGCACCAAGAACGGCGATAAAAGAATCGCTACGCCAATTATTGTAAGAACTGACGTTGCCGCTGCCGATGAGAGTTGACGGGTTTCTCCCCCTAGGTCGTTATAGATGGCCCAGCTCAGAGAAGTCGCATGCGCCTCGGCCGAAAAGCTGACAATGGGCTCAAAAACCCGGAAATTATCCATCAGCTGCATCAAGGCAATAAAGGTGGTCAAAGGCAGTAAATGAGGAATAATAACATGGCGAATTTGCAGCCAACGATTGGCCCCATCCACACGGGCTGCTTCCAGCGTGTCCTGGCTTACAGACTGCAGGCCCGCATAATAGACAATAAAGGCAAACGGTGCCGCGTGCCATACGCCATATACCATTAACATGACCTAAGTCAGCGGCGTTGATGCTTTGACAGATAAATCAGGATCACCTGCAAGATATTGCAATGTAGACCCAACAATGCCACGTGCATCCACCATCCAAAACAGGATGAGTGCCCCCACGAGCGGTGTGATCATCATCGGAAGAAGCGAGAAAAAAATCAGTGGACCCCGGATTTTTTTGACAGCGCTGTTTACAGAAACGGCGACCACAAATCCAAAAATGATGACCAGCGGAGTCACAACGAATGTAAAAACTAGCGTAAACGTAATCGCCTTGTAAAAGGGTAGATTTAATATTTGCGTCCCAAAATCGCGCCATGACTTGGAACTAGTCCAATTGCCGCCCAAGTCGTCAATCGCGAGATGGTTACGATCTGCATATATTTTGAGGCCGGAGAACTGCCCCAACGGGCGTTCTGAACGCAATGCGGCATTAGCATCATGATCAACGGTTGTGGACTCTTTGCAGCCAAACAGATCGCAGGTTTCAACGATTTTAATCACCTGCTCATGTTCAACATGCACCGATTGCACAATAACCGAAACAATCGGAAAAAAGATAAACAGCAACATGGCCAGCGCGGATGGAAAAACAAACCAGAAAAAGGGTTTATGTTTCATGGTCTAGATGCCCCCAGGCGCCAGTCAGCATTTTGGAATAAAAAGGGGCGGACCATAGATCCGCCCCAAACTTAAGATCCCTCAATTAAGGAAACCCTTCTCTTGTGCGGCTGCAGTGTAGGCCGCTTCTGCGTCAGCCAAAGCCTGCTCGGCACTTTCTTTACCCAGCAAGAAATCTGCAATATTGGCGCCCAAAGCCGTGTGCAACAGACCGTGATAGGGCAACATCGGATAAGACGTTGTGCCCGCAGCTATTGCGGCGAAAACACCATCATTGACCGGTGCAGGGGTATAGCCCTCGATCATCCACACAGCCTGACCCATGGTTTCTGCATTCAGGATTGCCGGGCTAGTGCCATGTTTCATAGCCAGGAAGGTTGCCACAGCATCTTCGTCAGATACGTTTTTGGCTACGGTCCAGCCGTCCCACCATAGGGTCGATGCAGGAGTAGAGCCTCCACCAACGGTGAGCGGACCACCCACTGTGATATTTGAGTAAACCTGCTCTTCTGCGCCCTCATCATCCATCAGGCGGCCCATGCGAGATCCCCACATATTCATTATCATGACGTTGCCTGCTTCCATTTCAGCACCAGTGGCATTGGAATCATGCGTCAAAAAATCAGGATTCATATATTCGGTTAGCGCTTTCATCATTTCCAAAGCTGCAACACCCTGTTCATTGTTAATCGCGACCTCAGCTGTGCCGGGCTTATAAAACGCCCCCCCATGCCCAATATACATGTTGACGAATTCCTGAGCCAAGTTCCAACCCGCTGCATAAGCGCCACCAACAGGATTTTGGCTAAGACCCGCTGCACGGATTTTCTCAGCAGTCTCTAAAACCTCTTCATAGCTGCTGGGCACATCAACACCAATCTCTGCCAACACGTCTTTACGATACGCCAGTGTCTGCGCGTTCGCCATAAAGGCCACGGCCATGACTTTGCCGCCAATCGTGATTAGCTGATTCTTAGGGATATCCTGACCATGTGCAGCCACCAAATCATCTAACGGGCGAATAACGCCTTCGTTCATCAATGCAACGATCGATGAATTCGCGATAATCGCAGACGAATACTCGGCCGGGTTACCGCTCATACCGTCCACGTTAATCTTTTGGTGGTCCGCCGTTAAGTTGATCTTAACCTCTCCGCCCATACAAGCGGCTGCGCCATTCGCAACGGTGTGGATTGCAGGAAATTCATTTCCAACAATACTGACATTGCCAGAAATCTGACAGCCCGCATGTGCTGTGGCCGCAGTGATTGCTAATACGCTTGCAAGCGCTACTCTTTTTAGAAACATGTTGTTTCTCTCCCTGTTGTTGGATGCATCTTCGAAGCCTGCATCCGTTGACCCCGCCTATGCGGGAAAACGGAGGTCGTTAGCCTCCAATACGCGCACCGGTTTGAGAATCAAAAAGGTGGCAATGAACATCAGAAACCTCGATTGAAACCATGTCAGCGATTTTGGCGCGGTAATTTTTGTCAGCTTTGACCGACACGAGTGCGCCGCCAATGCGTACGCTCACCATTGTTGCGTCACCCAAAAGTTCCATCGTGTATATCGGCGCATTGATCTGACCGCCGTTTTCAACGACGCTGGCATCTTCTGCGCGAAATCCAATCGTTACCGGTCCCTCAGCTGCGTCCAGACCTGCTATATCTGTGTATTTTGCAGAAAACTTACCATCTTTGACGGCACCATCAATTAGGTTCATCGCCGGATTTCCAATGAAGCTGGCAACAAATGCATTGGCCGGGCTGTCATAAATTTCAACCGGCGTACCGACCTGCTGCACAACACCCTCTTTCATGATCACAACCCGGTCAGCCAAAGTCATCGCTTCAATCTGGTCATGCGTCACGTAGATCGTTGTTACAGCCAATTCGTGAGATAAATTCTTGATTTGCGCCCGCGTCGAAACCCTCAGCTTGGCATCAAGATTGGACAGTGGCTCATCCATCAAAAAGACGTTCGGTTCGCGTACTACCGCCCGGGCAAGCGCAACACGCTGGCGCTGGCCCCCTGATAATTCGGCAGGTTTACGATGCAGAAAATCATCAAGTTCAACCATGGCGCTTGCCCGGCGCACTTTTTCATCATGGGGTTTGGGAGAAACTCCGCGCACGCGTAGAGGAAAGCGAATGTTTTCGTAAACAGTCATATGGGGATAAAGCGCATAACTCTGGAACACCATCGCCACATCACGATCTTTTGGCTCAAGATCATTGACCCGCTTTCCATCGACCAGAATATCTCCGTCACTGGCGTCTTCGAGCCCGGCGATCATGCGCATAGTGGTCGTCTTGCCGCAGCCCGACGGACCAAGCAGAACCAAAAACTCTTTATCTGCAATGGTAAGGTTGAAATCATCCACACCAACAAAACTGCCCCATCGCTTTGACAGGTTACGCAACTGGATTTCAGCCATTA
>JAACDV010000104.1 GCA_009936825.1 Bacteroidota bacterium
GCTGGAAAACATCCCACTGGAAAACATCCCACTGGAAAAGGGACACCAATTGCGGAATTCCAGAATTTACGGGTGGAATTTGAAACCAAGGACGGCACGGTCGTTGGGGTGGAAGATGTCTCATTTTCTATCAGACCAAAGGAAACCGTCTGTATTGTCGGCGAAACCGGATCGGGCACATCCGTATCCTCGCTGTCGATGATGCGTCTGGTTGAATTCGGCGGCGGTAAACTTGCAGCTGGAAAACTGATGTTTGACCGCAAAGTTGACGGCCTGATCGACGTAACAAAGGCCGATCAATCCTTGATGCGCTCGATTCGCGGCAATGAAATCGGGATGATTTTTCAGGAACCGATGACCGCGCTCAATCCGGTCTTCACCGTTGGCCGTCAATTAAGTGAGGGGCTGCGCGTTCATAAAGGGATGAGCAACAAGCAGGCCAAGGCTGAAGCGGTTGCGCTGCTGCGCAAAGTACGCATCCCTGAACCTGCACGGCGGCTGGACCAATATCCGCACGAACTTTCCGGCGGTATGCGCCAGCGTGTTGTGATCGCAATGGCATTAGCGTGTGAGCCGCGCCTGCTGATCGCCGATGAGCCAACCACTGCGCTTGACGTGACAATTCAGGCCGAAATTCTGTCGCTGATTGATAGTCTGAAACAGGAAACCGGTGCGGCTGTAATGTTTATTACCCACGATATGTCGGTTGTGGCCCAGATGGCGGACCGGGTTGTGGTGATGTATCGCGGTAATATGGTTGAAGAAGGCACCGTTGACGAGATTTTCTACAACCCCCAGCATGATTACACCAAGGCCCTGCTTGCAGCGGTGCCAAAGCTTGGCGAGATGAGCGGCACCACCCTTCCCGAACCAATGCGGCTGGTTGGCAGTAAAGACCAGAATGTTGATCCCATCAAAGGAAGCGACGAGATTCTTCTCGACGTTAAAAATCTGGTCACCCAGTTCCCGATGAAAACGGGGTTGCTGCGCCGGACGACCGCCAATGTCCACGCGGTTGAAGATGTGTCCTTTACCTTAATGAAGGGGCGAACATTATCGTTGGTGGGCGAATCCGGATGCGGCAAATCAACTGTCGGGCGCTCACTTTTACGCCTTGTTGAACCAAAATCCGGAGCGATCCAGATTAACGGGGAGGATGTGATCGCAATGGACCGCGAGCAACTTCGAGAAGCCCGCCGCCATATGCAGATGGTGTTTCAGGACCCGTTCGCCTCGCTTGACCCGCAGATGGCACTCATCGATCAGGTTGCCGAGCCAATGCGCAACTACAAAACGCATCAGGGCCAAGATCTTATCAAGCGCGTTGAAATGCTGTTTGACCGCGTAGAACTGCCGCGAAGCTTTCTGCGCCGGTTCCCGCATGAATTATCCGGCGGCCAGCGCCAACGTATCGCCATTGCCCGCGCGCTTGCCCTCAATCCAAAGCTGATCATTGCTGACGAAGCTGTCAGCGCGCTGGATGTGTCGGTGCAGGCGCAAGTGTTGAACCTGATGATGGAATTGCAAGCCGAACTTGGCCTATCATTTTTGTTCATCAGCCATGATATGGCCGTGGTTGAGCGCGTCAGCCACGATGTCGGGGTGATGTATCTTGGACGAATTGTTGAAATGGGACCACGGCATAAAGTATTTGAAAACCCCCAGCATCCTTACACTCAGGCGCTTATGAAGGCCGTTCCGATTGCCGATCCAAGAAAGCGCAAAATCGAAAAAGATCTGAATTTCAAGCCGATTCCCTCACCGCTTCACGGCATTGACTACCAGCCTGAACCATCCGTCTATCGAGAAGTTTCGGACAAGCATTTTATTTTGACAACCGACAGTGGGTACTAATTATGAGTTCTGCGCATCTCTCCCCTCTTGAGCTAATGACAAAGCTCATTTCGTTTCCAACGGTCAGCCGCGACAGCAACCTGCCGCTGATTGACTGGGTTGAGGAATATCTCGAACAGCACGGCATCAAGGCACACCGTCATTACGATGAAACCCGTCAGAAAGCCTCGCTTTTTGCGCATGTCGGTCCCGAAGAAGAAGGCGGCATCGTGCTGTCGGGACATACCGATGTTGTGCCGGTGGATGGCCAGCCGTGGGATACCGACCCGTGGACCGTTACCGAGACCGGTGGGCGTTATTATGGGCGCGGCACCTGCGATATGAAAGGCTTTGACGCGCTGGCGCTATGGGCGTTGATTGAGGGCAGCAAGCGTGACCTTAGCCGCCCGCTGCAATTGGCGCTGAGCTATGATGAAGAGGTCGGCTGTCTTGGCGCCCCACCAATGATTGACCGCATGCTGGAGGTTTTGCCAAAGGCCAGCGCGGTCATCGTAGGGGAGCCGTCAATGATGGAAGCTGTAACCGCGCATAAGGGCGGGCTGGGTCTGCAAACTCATATTCGCGGCTTTGAAGTGCATTCATCGCTGATTCACACCGGCGTCAGCGCCATTATGTCGGGTGCCAAGTTGATCGAATGGGCCAATCAGCAAAATGCCAAGAATCAGGCAGCCGAGCCGTCCGCCATCGCCGCCATGTTCGACCCGCCTTTTACGTCGGCGCATGTTGGCGTCATCGAAGGCGGAACCGCTGGAAATATTACCGCCAAAGATTGCCATTTCAGCACTGATTTCCGCGTTCTTCCCGATGAAGATCAGGACGAATGGACCGCACGCTATGAAGCAAAAGTGCGGGAAGTCGAAGCTGAGATGCAGGCAATCCGGCCTGAAACTGGCATTGATATCTCCCGCAGCTTTTTTGTTCCGGGGCTAAAGCCGGAAAATATGGGTGAGGCAGAAACCATCGTGCGCCAGATTACCGGCGACAATGCCGAACATGTTGTCTCATACGGCACCGAGGCAGGCCAATTCCAGGAGCGCGGATATTCTGCTGTGATCTGCGGGCCGGGCGATATTGCGCAGGCCCATCAACCCAATGAATTTATTGAGATTTCTCAGTTTAATTCAGGACATTCATTTCTGCAAAAAATGCTGGGAACTATGGATTAGCCCTCCTATCCACGTTTAGCCCTAATATCCACGACGTGATCGCGTTTGAGGGGGACAGCCTTTTGGCGCGGCAAACACACCGTCAGTGCCCAGAAGATAGAGCTGGGTATCCTGGCCATGAAGCAGGCTGAGCGCCGAATCACTGCAATCCAGCCCCCCGGTCAGCGCGCCAAAGGCCGGCAACACCAGCTTTGTCCGGGTTTTCACAAAACAGGGCCGCCGAAGCCGCGTTCCCCGATGGCTGATCACCGCTGCGGGATGAAAATGCGCGCTGATTTCCGGGCTGGCCTCGCCCTTATCCATGATATGGCGCAAAACAATCCCGGCGCGATCATGTTGACCGCTTCCAAAATGCCCGGGGGGTACGAAATGCTGATCATGATTGCCCTCAATCCAGATCGGTGAAAGCGGCGCTAGAATGTCTGTCAGCCGCGCCTGATCAGCAGCCTGCATCCGCCCCCATGCCGCGCCATCATGAAAAATATCACCAAGGAGTATCAGCTGCCGTGGGGCAAATTCGGTGACGGTGCCAGCCAGCCTGTCTAATGTCTGCACCGTATCATAGGGCGGCAGAAACTGGCCTGACGCATGATAGCTGGACGCTTTTTCAAGATGCAAATCGCCGACAATAAGGCTTGCCTCCGCCTGCCAGAACATCGCGCCCGACGGATGTAAATCAAACCGGTGACCGGCGAAATCAATGGATAGATTCGACATTGGCAGCGCGAATAATTTCCTCTTCAAGATCGCGAAGCAAATCATCCCCGACCTCGTTTTTAACGGTATTTTCCCGGCTGATCTGCATAACCAACGGCACCGCCATCGGTGATATCATGTCCAGCCTTCTGACAGTGATATTTTCAGTGATTTCGGTGAGCGTATCCGCCAGTCGTCCGGCGTCAATCAGCCCCTGCATCGCATCACGGCGAACCGCTTGCAACAAAATATGGTCGGGCTCATGACGTCGCAAAACATCATAAATCAGGTCCGAGCTGAATAACACCTGCCGCCCGGTTTTTACCTGCCCGGGATGCCTGCGTTCGACCAGTCCGGAGATGATCGCCGCATCACGAAACAGACGTTTTAGAAGCGGTGTGTCCTGCAGCCATTCTTCAAATTCATCAACCATGATATCGGTATTCAACAAATCCTCGATATTTTCGGGCGGTTTTAAGGACCAGACCGCCAGCGCATAATCGGTCATTGAAAAACCAAGCGGGCGCAATCCGGCGCGTTTCATCCGGCGCAACAATAAAAAGCCAAGCGTCTGATTGGCATTTCGCCCGGCAAAGCTATAAAACACGGTATAGTGGCGCTTGCGGTGCGTGAATATTTCCACCAGCGATGTTTTCTGGTCAGGTAGCGCCGAGCGGCCGCGTTGCAGGGCCAGCCAGTCCCCTATCTGTTCTGGCAGCGCGGACCAGCCGTCCTGATCACCAATCAGATGGCGCACTGCATTGGACAGGCTGGTCGTCATCGGCAACCGCCCGCCCCCATAGCTTGGGATTTGCGGCTCGGATGCGCGACTTTTCCGAACCATCACTGCGGCGTCTTTAATGCCCTCAAAGGCCAGCACCTGCCCGCCAAACAAAAAGCTATCACCGGGCGATAAATTGACGATGAAATTTTCCTCAATGTTTCCCAAAGTCCGGTTGCGAAGTTTTACCTTCAGCATCGGTGATTCAACGATCGTGCCGATATTCATCCGGTATTGCCGTGCCATGCGCGCATCGCGAAGGGCAATACGGCCATCATCCAACTGCTGCAGGCGGTTATATTGCGGGTAGGCCTGAAGCGCATATCCGCCGTTCGTCACGAACCCGACAATGGCATCGAACTGCGCCCGCGTCAGATCATTATAAGGGGCAGCCGTAATAATTTCTGCAAACACCGCATCGGGGTCGAACGGCCCACTGCTGGCAATGCCAAACACATGCTGCGCCAACACATCATAGCCGCCGCGCCGAAAGGCAGCGCCGTCCATCTGGCCCTTGGCAATCTCAATCTTGGCGGCGATAGATTCCAGATATTCGAACCGGTTGGTTGGCACCAGAATGGCGCGGCTAGGCTCATTCAACCGGTGATTAGCGCGCCCGACGCGTTGCAAAAGGCGGCTAATGCCTTTGGGAGCGCCGACCTGAACCACCAGATCCACATCTGCCCAATCCAATCCCAGATCAAGCGAACTGGTGGCGACAACACAGTCAAGACTGCCAGCGGCCATGCGCGCTTCAACCTTGCGGCGAAGCTCACGCTCCAATGATCCGTGATGGACCGCGATGCGCAGGTTTTTCTCATTCAACTGCCACAAACGCTGAAAGACAAATTCAGCCTGCGCGCGCGTATTCACAAACACCACACTCATTCGCGCACTTGCAATTTCGGCATATACATCATCCAGCGCGTGACGCGCCATATGCCCCGACCAGGGAATACGGTTTTTGGTTTGTAGAATATCAATCTGCGGTAAGGCGGCTTGCGGTGCGCGCACCATCCTTGCGTTGTCCCGGCATAGCCAGCCAAACGCCTGACTGGGATCTTCAATCGTCGCTGACAGACCAATGCGCACCGCCGCCGGGGCCACCGCCGCAAGACGCGCAAGATTAAGGCTGAGAAGATCGCCGCGCTTATTGTCACAAAAGGAATGAAGCTCATCAATAATGACAAAGCGAAGGTCGGAGAAATATTCCTCCGCATCTTCATAAGACAATAACAGCGCCAGCGATTCCGGCGTTGTCATCAAAAAATCCGGGGGCTTTATCTTCTGGCGCTGGCGGCGTGAGGCCGGAGTATCACCGGTCCGCGTCTCAAAAGTAACGGCAAGGTCCAATGCCTCAACCGGGGCGGCGATATTGCGATGCACGTCAACCGCCAACGCCTTCAACGGCGAGATGTATAGCGTGTGAAGCTTGCCGCTGGATTTGCGGGCCTCGATATCTAGAAAACACGGCAAGA
>JAACDV010000105.1 GCA_009936825.1 Bacteroidota bacterium
AGAGGTAACAACACAAAAGCACGTTGATGAAGGCGGGGATGCGGGATGGTAATGGCCGCATCATTCCGGCAGATACCGTCATAATCCAGCAAATCAATGTCCAGAACACGCGCCTCATTCCGCGCACTGCGAGTCCGGCCAAAATCATTCTCAACACGGTGAATGGATGTCAGAACTTCAATCTCGCCAAGCTCGGTTGACGCTTCGATAACGGCATTGGCAAACCAGGGTTGGTCAGAAATCGGAACCGGCGCGGTCTCGTACCAGGGCGAGATTTTGACAACATCAACGCCCACATCTCCAAGCGCCGCAATCGCCGCCTCACATCCGCTTCTAGGAGTCTCGAACCCACCGGGCGCAAGATTGGCACCAATGCCCAGAAAAATTCGTTTTCGCGTCATACTTTCACTCCGGACCAGAAAATTGGACGAGGCAATCAGCCCTAATTAAAAAAATGAACCCTGAAAAGGGGGGACTAGTCAAAAGCCTATTTCAAAAATGTTAATGTTCATATATTTGAAAAAGAGGAGTAGGAATTAAAGACTTAAATATTAAATCCGGCGACATTTACGCCAGTTGGGGTTATTACGCCAGTTGGGGTTATTACGCCAGTTGGGGCGGCAAAATTATTATCCAGCCTTAGTTATACGGGCTCAAACCATTTATGACCCACAAATTATAAAGGATTTTTAGGTATGAATAGTGTTTCCCTTAAAGAGAAAACCGTACTTTTTATTGATGGCTCAAATTTTTACGCGGCCGCGCGGGCCTTACATATGGACATCGATTACGCGCGCATGCGCTCTTATTTCGCCGAAGACGCCAATCTGGTCCGCGCTTATTATTACACCGCCCTTCCCGAAGATCAGGAATATTCACCGCTTCGCCCGCTGATCGACTGGCTGGATTACAACAGCTATGCAGTGGTCAGCAAACTAACGCGCGAATTTACCGATCCCGAAACGGGGAAACGCCGGGTTAAGGGCAATATGGATATGGAAATCGCGCTCGATATGCTGCGTCTGGCACCGCATATTGATCACGCCATTCTGTTTTCTGGCGACGGTGATTTTTGCCGCCTTTTGGAAGATGTACAGGGGCTGGGCGTTCGCGTGACCGTGGTATCAACAACCAAAACATCGCCGCCAATGGCAGCGGACTCATTGCGCCGTATGGCAGATAGATTTATCGAGATGGAAGCCATCCGTAGCGCCATAACGCGGCCACAACAAGCAACTCCTGACGATAATCAATCGCCAAATCCTGCCCCGGCTCTCGAAAAAGCGAATAGCGGTCCGCACGAAGCGTGATCCGGTGAGCGGCTCCGGATTAGGAAAATTTAGGCCCCCGCCTGCTGGCTGCCGGAAATGCCCGCGGCTGGTGGATTTACGCCGGGAATGCAAACGAAGTTTTCCAGACTGGCACAATGCCCCGGTTGATGCGTTTGGTGATTTGTCGGCGCGCTATTTGATTGTCGGACTTGCACCCGGACTGCGCGGAGCCAATCGCACCGGGCGCCCTTTTACCGGAGATGCAGCGGGCGGATATCTATTTTTGATGCTGCGCCAGTTTAATCTTGCCAGCGGCAGTTACAGTGATGATGCCAACGATGATTTGCGCCTGCAGGACACCCGCATCACCAACGCGGTACGCTGTCTTCCACCGGAAAATAAACCGACCAGCGGTGAGGTAAATAACTGCCGCGATTTTTTACGCCGCGAGATCAACGCGATGCCCAATCTGCAAACCATCTTGGCGCTGGGTAAGCTGGCGCATGATGCGGTGCTGCGGTGTTTTGAGCTGCCTCTAAAACCCTACCCCTTCGCGCATGCTAGCTTGTATGATATCGCCGCCCGCGACCGCAATTTAACGCTGCTAAGCTCATATCATTGCTCACGCTATAACACCCAAACCGGCCGCCTGACCGAACCTATGTTTGCTGAAATCTTTGAGAAATTACAGAAGCTTTGAGAAATTACCGAAGCTTTGAGTGCAAGAGGAGCTTGGACACCCGCTTTTGCTTTGGACCGGCGATCAGCCTCGACCGCGAAGAAGGCGCGCCTTATCGCGGTTCCAGTCGCGATCTTTGGCGGCTTGACGCTTATCCTGCTTGCGCCGTCCCTTGGCAAGGCCGATGGATAGTTTGGCAATGCCGCGATCGTTAAAATACAGCGCCAGGGGAACCAGCGTCATGCCCTCACGCCGGATTAATCCCAGCAGCTTGTTTCGCTCACGAAGCCTGACCAGAAGTTCACGCGGACGACGTGGTTCATGATTATCGTGCGACGCCTCGTAAATCGGGATGTTAGCATTGAACAGCACCAGCCGACCGCGGTCTTCACCGGCATATGCTTCAGCAATGCTGGCGCGCCCGGTCCGCAGAGATTTGACCTCACTGCCGCGCAAAAGGAGACCCGCTTCAAACTTCTCTTCGATTTCATATTCATGGCGGGCACGGCGGTTTTCCGCCACGCGTCCGAATGTGATGTGTCCTGTGGACATGAGATTATTCCTAGCATTAGGGCCTTAAACTTTAGATAGATGCCTGAGATAGAT
>JAACDV010000012.1 GCA_009936825.1 Bacteroidota bacterium
GACGGCACTGACCATTCGATTGCCCGTCGATCGCAGAGAAGCCGCTGGTCTTGCAGTCTGGGTTGGTCTATCGATTAAACTTACAGCCTCAATAATACCGCAGTTGCTGTTAAAATAAGGTTAACCTCTACTTTGTTTTGATGATTTTCTGCCTTTGCCCTTATTTGCCATCTTCAGGGCCGATAATGACAAAAAATTATCGCCCAAACGCCCAACATATCGCGTCAGCACTTGGCGACATCCGCAAGATACGGTAGAAGATAACAATCGATCTCAAATTAACCGATATCAAATTAGCTGGTCGGGCCTCATGAGGTCTGGTCAAACGGGAAATGCATCACATATGGCCGATCTTTTTGGATCAGCGGCGCCGTCCGATGGATATGACGCCGCCAATATTGAGGTTTTGGAAGGGCTGGAGCCGGTCAGGCATCGCCCGGGAATGTATATCGGCGGCACCGATGATCGGGCCATGCACCATCTGGCGGCCGAAATTCTGGACAATTCAATGGATGAGGCCGTTGCCGGGCACGCCAGCCGCATCGACATCCATCTTGAAGCGCGCGACACGCTGACCATCCGTGATAATGGCCGCGGAATGCCAGTGGGCAACCATCCGAAATTCCCGGGAAAATCTGCCGTTGAAGTGATTCTGACAACGCTTCACGCTGGCGGAAAATTTTCGGGCAATGCCTATTCGACGTCAGGCGGACTGCACGGCGTAGGCGCATCTGTGGTGAATGCGCTTTCCAGCCTGCTGACCGTAGAAATTGCACGGGAGAAAAAACTATTCAGCCAATCGTTTGAGCGCGGCGTTCCCACCTCTGCGCTAACCGAAATTGGCAGCGCTCCAAACCGGCGCGGTACAACCGTTACCTTTACCCCCGATGCTGAAATTTTTGGGGCAAATCCGACCTTCAAACCCGCCATGCTTTACCGGATGGCGCGCTCTAAGGCCTATCTGTTTGCAGGTGTCGAAATTCGCTGGCGCTGCGCTGCGGAATTGCTGGCAAATGATGATACGGTACCGGTTAAGGAAACATTGCATTACCCGGGCGGATTAGCTGATTTTCTAGCTGATGCAACCAGCACAAAATCGCTGTTGGTATCAACGCCCTTTGCCGAAATGGTGGAACTGGACGGCCAGAAATTTGAATGGGCTATCACTTGGCTTGGCGCGGGCGAAGACGGCTTTTTCAATTCCTATTGCAATACGGTACCAACCCCGTCGGGCGGAACGCATGCAACCGGCTTTCGTCAGGCAATCACCCGCGCCCTTCGTAGTTTTGGCGATTTAGCTGGCAATAAAAAGGCCGCTGACATTACCGCCGATGACGTATTTTCCGGCACCGCCGTCATGCTGTCGGTGTTTTTGCAAGACCCCCAGTTTCAGGGCCAGACAAAGGACCGGCTGGTATCAAATGATGCCACGCGCCTGACCGAACAGGCCGCCCGTGACAGGTTTGAGCAATGGCTGTCCGCCGATGCACCGCGCGCCACCTTCCTGCTGGATGCCGCCATTGAGCGCGCCGAAGACCGTAAGCGCCGCAAGAAAGAACGCGAAGTCGCGCGTAAATCTGCCACACGGCGGCTGCGGCTGCCGGGTAAGCTGGCCGATTGTACCGCCAATGATACCGAGCTGACCGAGCTATTTCTGGTTGAGGGTGATTCCGCCGGTGGATCTGCTAAACAGGCCCGCAGCCGGAAGAATCAGGCGGTTCTGCCCCTCCGCGGCAAAATCTTGAATGTGGCGAGTGCCAGCACGGAAAAGCTGGGGGCCAATCAGGAACTGACCGATCTGGCACTGGCGCTAGGGGTGCGGCCCGGGAAGGATTTCAGGATTGATGATCTTCGCTATGGGCGTGTGATCATCATGACCGATGCCGATGTCGATGGCGCGCATATTGCCGCGCTGCTAATGACCTATTTCTACCGCGAAATGCCAGCATTGATTGAGGCTGGCCGCCTTTATCTGGCCCAACCGCCACTTTACCGGATGACCCAAGGCGGCACCACTCTTTACGCACTGGATGATGCACAGCGTGAAAAACTGACCGAGACCGGCTTTGATGGCAGGGGTAAGATCGAAATTAGCCGGTTTAAGGGGCTGGGAGAAATGCCGCCAGCACAGCTTCGTGAGACGACAATGAATCCGGAAACACGCCGTCTGCTGCGCGTCGAAATTCCGCGCCGTGATAGCACCGGCGCCGATGACCGCCGCGGCGTCGACCAGCTGGTCAGCACTTTAATGGGGAAAAAGGCCGAACTCCGGTTTTGTTATATCCGCGACCATGCTGAAGAGGTTCTCGCCGATCTGGATGTCTAGGACGCGGTACTTAGACGCCGTGCTTAAAGGTGAAGACCAGATGTTTGAGCTAAATTGACGCTAGATAAGCGTCCAGTGCGGCGGTTACAGCGTCAGCCGCCTCCAGCGTTGAAAGATGACCAACTTCATCCAGCAAAACCAAATCTGATTGCGGGGCTAGCGCGGCCATTTCTTGCGAGATTTCGGGCGGGGTTAAAGTATCCAGCTTGCCGCATAGCACCAACGCCCGAACGCCGAGATTACGCAATGTCCGGCTCTGATCCCGCCGGCCCATAATGGCCTTTTGCTGGGTCAGGAAATTTTTCCGCCCGACATCATCTGCCATCTTGATCACCCGCGCGACAAGGGCCTCGTCAGCCAACGCCGCTGGGGACAGGAACGTACCAAGAAGATACCGCGTAACGCCCCGGAATTTTTCACTTTTTGCCATCTCTATAGCGGCAAGACGCTGACTGGAACGGGCCGCATCATCGGTCCGGAACCCGGTGTTCAAAAGGGCAATTCCAGCCATCCGGTCGGGCGCGATGCGGGCCATTTCCAGCGCCACATACCCGCCCATCGAAAGGCCAACCGGAACCAGCCGCCCCTCGGCAAGTGCCAGCGCATCGCGGGCCATGCCGGTAATGCTGTCACATTCAAGCGTATTGGCGATTTTTGGGGCAACAGGATGCTGAAGATCCCTTATCTGCGCAGCAAAAAGATCGGCTGTACAAATCAGACCGGGGATGAAAATAGGAGTGGGTTGAAGCGACATGACCAAGCCAAGGTGCGGCAGAATACCGCTTGATGTCTAAGAAAGATTGACCTTTAGAGAATATGTCTGTACCACTCATCGTCATAAATGCCCAGCATAAAGCCTTTTTATCTCTCAACAGAAGTTCTGTTAAGGCGTTATGACTAAATTTTACGGCGAACCGCCTGCCTGTAGGCCTGTTGCAAGGTCTCATGCGCCAGATAGGTTTCATGTGCCAGTTTGGATACATGTGCCAGTTTGGATACATGTGTCAGATTGGGTTGGTTCAGATAGAAAAGGGGCATTCCCTCCCGTGCAGTACAAAGTAAACGTTACCAAAGGACGGTACTGGTGAATTTTTCCGAACTTGGCCTTTGCCAAGAACTTAGTCAGGCAGTTGATGACCTAGGCTACACCGAACCCACTCCCATTCAGGAACAATCGATTCCGTATGTCTTGATGGGCCGCGATATTCTGGGGTCTGCACAGACGGGAACCGGCAAAACAGCGTCATTCACGCTGCCGATGATCGAAATTCTGGCGGCTGGACGCGCCAAATCACGCCTGCCAAGATCATTAATCCTAGCACCAACGCGCGAGCTTGCCGCTCAGGTGGCAGAGTCTTTTGAAAAATTCAGCACCTATCACAAACTATCGATGGCGCTGTTGATTGGCGGGGTCAGCTTTGCCGATCAGAACATGGCACTGAGCAAGGGCGTTGATGTGCTGATTGCAACGCCGGGCCGCCTGCTCGACCATTTTGAGCGCGGTAAGGTCATGCTGACCGACGTAAAAATTCTCGTGATCGACGAAGCTGACAGAATGCTGGATATGGGATTTATTCCAGATGTTGAACGCATCGTAGGTCTGCTGCCGCCATTACGCCAGACTTTGTTCTTTTCGGCCACGCTGTCCAACGACATTAAAAAGCTAAGTGAAAAATTCGTGCGCAACCCGAAAGTTATCGAAGTTGCCCCTCCAGCATCGACCGCCGATACAGTCGCCCAGCATCTGGCCTGGACAACCCCAAAGGCCAAACGCGAGACTTTGCGCGCGCTGTTGCGGAGCGAGGATGTCAAAAACGCCGTAATCTTTTGCAATCGTAAGAGGGATATAAGCACGCTTGTAACCTCATTACGGCGTCACAAGTTTGACGCCGTTGCGCTGCATGGTGACATGACACAATCGGCCCGCCTTGAAGCTTTGCAATTGTTCAAGGATGATAAGGTGCCTCTGATGATCGCCTCTGACGTAGCGGCACGCGGTCTGGATATTGTCGGTCTAAGCCATGTCTTCAATTTTGATGTGCCCAACAGTGCTGAGGATTATGTGCACCGCATCGGGCGTACCGGACGCGCAGGCAAGTCAGGGCGCGCGTTTACCATTGCCGCCAGTGAAGATGACCGGAAATATGTCAAGGCTATCGAAAAGCTGATTGGCAAAGCCATTCCGCTCGTGGGTGCCAAGGAAGACGCCAACACGGATCAGGCAAATCCAGCCAATACAAAGAGTAAGGCCAAGACCACCGCAAAAAAAGACGCTAAAAAGTCTGGCGATAAGGCTGAAGAGAATACGGCCAAGGAAGCAAGCCCGGAGCAAGTGTCAAGTCAGGATGACGCGCAAAACGCGCAACAAACATCCGCGCGCAATAAGCCCAAGCGGGATAATAGTAAGGCTAAGGATACTGATGCCAAGGCGCCTGATGCCAAAGAGACCAATGCCAAGGGGACTGATTCGAAAGAGACTGATGCCAAAGCTGGCAAGCCGCGCAATGGCCGGTCACGCGGCGGCAAGTCATCAAGACATCCAGGTGAACTGCCATCGCCGCCTGAGTGCAAGGGAGATACCCTGCAGGATACCGGGCATGTACCCGCGTTCCTTTTGCGCTAGAATTTTCATAAATCGAACACAAGATAGCCAGCCCTGATCAGCTGGCTGTTTTTTTGGCAAAGACAGTCTCAGCGCCCCTATCCTCTATCGTCTTTCCCCTATCGTCTATCCCCTAGAGGGCCTTATCGACTACCTCGCGCAGGTCGCTTGACGTTGCCCCCTTCTGGACAATTTTCAAGGCCTCACGCATTGCTGCCTGACGCCCCGCATCATAGCCAGCCATCCGGCTGAGAGGCAGTGCCATTCGCGCCGCCAACTGGCCATTACGCGCGTCAATCCGAACCAGCTGTTCAGCAACAAACCGATAACCAGACCCATCTGCCGCATGAAAACGCGGCACATTGCCCATCATAAACGCTCCTAGAATGGCGCGCATCTTGTTGGGGTTTTTCGGATCAAACGCCGGATGCTGCATTAGCTCAACAAGACGCGCGATGGTGCCGCCAACCCACGACATCGATTCCATCTGGAACCATTTTTCCATCACCAAGGGGTCATCCTGCCAGCGATCATGGAACGCTGCCAGCGCACGAATACGCGCATCGTTACCTGTATGGATCAGGGCTTTCAGCCCCCCTTGTGAGAGCGTCATATTCGCATCCATCACCATTGCTTCGGCAGCAATAATCGCGGCTTCATCCCCCGCAGCAACGCCAAATTCAAGCAGATGCGTCAACAGCGCCCGGCCACCAGCACTAGACGCCAGATCGGCAGACGCCGCCAGCGCCGCACCGATTTTATCGCCAAGCGCCGCCCCCAGAGCCGCCTGAAGGGCTATACGCGCATGAAACAGGGAGACAGGGTCCGCTGGTTGGCGCGCCGCCTCCAGAACCGCTAATCCGGGAAGGCGCAGACATCCGGCCTTAAATTCATTCAGCACCCCATCATCATCCAGAATCTGGCGAAATCCAGCGGCGAGCGGGGCAATATCCGGCGACTTGCCCGCTGCCATTTCCAGAATGGCGTTGGCAGTCAGCATCTGCGCCGAATCCCAGCGGTTAAACAGATCACTATCATGCGCCATAAGATGCAGACGATCGGCAGAGCTAAGATCATCCTCTAATTGCACCGGCGCGGAAAAGCCGCGAAGCGCACTGGGGATAATTCCGGCATCAACCGCCCCGCCATCACTGGCAACGAACCGATACGCGGCTGATTTTTCGGTCAGCAACATCACATGCTCATCCCGGGCTGCATCCGCATCCGCCAGACGCAGGCGTACCGGACTGCCATCACTGCCAACAAAGCCAACCCGCACCGGAACCGGCAAAGGTTCACGCGGGGTCTCGGCAGCGGTTTCGGGAACAGTCTGTTCCAGCGTTAAGGTCAGACCATCATCACCATGAACGCGGCTGATTTTTAGATGCGGCGTGCCGGCCTGCGAATACCAGCCCTGAAATGACGACATGTCCTGCGCATTGGCGTCGGCCAGCGCGGCAACAAAATCATCGCAAGTGACAGCATTGCCGTCATGTCGCTCAAAATACAGATCAATGCCGCGACGAAACCCGTCACGCCCCAAATATCCGGCCATCATACGGATAACTTCAGCGCCTTTTTCATAAATAGTTGGCGTGTAGAAGTTGTTAATTTCACGATATGATTCAGGCCGGATCGGATGGGCTGTAGGGCTGCGGTCTTCGGGGAACTGAGCCGCACGAAGCATGCTGACATCGCCGGCGCGCTGCACACCTTCATCGTGCATATCAGCCGAAAAACACTGGTCGCGATAAACCGTCAACCCTTCCTTCAGGGTCAATTGGAACCAGTCCCGGCAGGTCACACGGTTGCCGGTCCAGTTATGAAAATATTCGTGGGCAACGATGGATTCAACGCGGTCCAAATCTTCGTCGGTTGCGGTTTGCGGGTCGGCCAAAACAAATTTGCTGTTGAAGATGTTCAGACCCTTATTTTCCATCGCCCCCATGTTGAAATGGCTGACAGCAACAATCTGGAAAAGATCCAAATCATATTCAAGCCCATATGTATCTTCATCCCATTTCATCGACCGTTTCAGAGAATCCATGGCATGGCCGGTTAGCTCTACATTGCCCTTTTCAACATAGATATGAAGATCAACCGTCCGGCCAGACGCGGTTACAAACCGGTCAGCGGCAAGATCAAGATCGCCAACAACCGCAGCAAAAAGATAGCTGGGTTTGGGATGCGGATCATGCCAAAGCGCATAGTGACGCCCGGCGTCAATCTCGCCAGTCTCAATCAAATTACCGTTCGACAATAGCTGCGGGAACCGTTTTTCAGCTTCAATTCGCACGGTGAAGATGGTCATTACATCGGGCCGGTCCGGGAAAAAGGCCATGCGGCGAAACCCCTCGGGCTCACACTGCGTGCAATACATCCCGCCAGACAGATACAACCCCTCAAGCGCGGTGTTGCTTTGGGGGTGGCATTCAGACTTGATCCGAAGCACGCTTTGCGGCGGCAAATTCTCGAACTGCAACCCCGCCTCAACAAAGGGCCAGTCATCCGCGTCCAGCAGCACGCCATTGATGCTGATCTCATGGACGGTCAGATCACGCCCGTTCAGCAAAAACGGCGTATCGCCAACCCGCTCAAGCTCTAGCGTGGTGGTAACAAACGTGCGCTCGTCAAAAATGGAGATATCAAGCCCAGCCGAGGCAACCCTGCAGGAAGGTGGCTGGTAATCAGCACGGTATTTTATCATGAAGCGCTACCTCGGTTTATTCACAAAATGCGGGGAATGGAACCCTATCGGCTATCACGAGATGTTGTATAGGCTTCTTCGCAATGTTTCAGGCAATAGGGTTTGCCCGGGACAATTGAAGCCCCGCAAAAGGAAAAGCCCTTCATTTTTGGATCGCCAGTCGGCCAACAACATTTGCTGCGCGACCATTTCAGTTTACGAAGCTCAAGACGCAAGGGCAAATTGGCCGATTCTTCGGGCGGTTTTGGCTTGGCCGGCTTTTGGGGCTCACTGACGGATTTGGCAATCGGCGACGGACGCTTTGGCAGCCCCATCCGATGCGCTTTACCCGCGATTGCATTTCGCGAAACGCCGAGCGCATCACCGATTTGCGAAATCGACAACCCTTCATCCCACAGTTTGCGAAGCTGTACCAGCCGGTCTTCTGTCCAAGCATTTGGCGTTTCTGTCATAATTATCCTCAAAGTCGACAAATCTAATGGCGTCAAATCTAATGGCGGCAAATCTAATGTTGGCAAGTCTAATGTTGGCAAGTCTAATGTTGGTAAGTTTACCGCATGCTGCACCCCCGCATTAGGTCAGGAGCGCGCCAAATAAAAGCAGGTATAGTCTTCTAAACGATCAAACTCAATTGTCATTTGTTAAACAAAGGCGACATTGACACTATTCTAGCGGGTCATTCGATCAATATTGGCTTATAAAGCGCCGAGAAACCCGCCGATCAGGTCCATCTGGCAATCCAACATATGCCGGCCATAATGCACCGGCAGGCCGCGTGCCTCGGCATCGGCAAGCCACGCGGTTTGTTCGGGCACCATA
>JAACDV010000106.1 GCA_009936825.1 Bacteroidota bacterium
CTGGTTCTAAAACAGATGAAGCGCCGCCATCTTGCGCGCGATGTTGTGCGGTTTTGTGATGAGGCCCGCCGCCGCCGTGCGGATGTGGTGTTCGGCGCTGATATTATCGCCGGTTTTCCAACAGAGAGCGAAGCGGCGCATACGGCAACGCGCGAGATGATTGATCGCGCTGGCATTACGTTTTTGCATGTATTCCCGTTTTCTCCGCGCGAAGGCACACCGGCGGCAAAGATGCCGCAATTGCAGGGCGATGTGATAAAGCGCCGGGCCAAGATGCTGCGTAACCTTGGCGAAGAACGGCTGACGCGGTTTCTGGAAAACGCCGTTGGCAGTCATGATCAACTGCTGGTGGAAACGGGCAATCGAGGGCATGGCCGCACCTATGCCAAAATGCGTCTTGAAGGTGATTTTGTGACGCCGGGAATGCTTGTTGATGTCACTATCCAAGGGCGTGACGGAGATGTTTTACTTGCAAGGCGGCGCTAGGCAGCAATATTCGCGGGTGACAAAGTTGAGGATGGAACGGCAACAATGAGTTGGCTGAAAAAACTTAAATCCGGGTTGGGCAAAACCAGCTCAAAAGTTACCGCATCGCTGTCCTCCTTATCATCGCTTTTGGGGCGCTCGGCAATTGATGCCGCATCTTTGGAAGATATTGAGGATGCGCTGATTGGCGCTGATCTTGGCACCACTGCGTCTGCTCGCCTTGCCGAGGCGGTTCGCAAGCATAAATTTGACGGCGAAATTACACCCCAGAAACTGGCGTTGGCGTTGGCTGACGGGATCACTGAAATTCTAGAGCCGGTTGCCAAACCGCTGGAGGTGGACAGCGCCAATAGCCCGCATGTGATGTTGCTTGTCGGGGTCAACGGGTCCGGCAAAACAACCACGGCAGGCAAGCTTGCCCAGCAATGGCGCGGGCAAGGTAAAAGTGTAATGCTGGCGGCTGGCGATACGTTTCGTGCAGCAGCGATTGAGCAGTTGAAAGTGTGGGGCGAGCGCACCGGCACCGAAGTTATCGCTGGCGAAAAGGGCGGTGATGCAGCGGCGCTGGCCTATCAGGCAATGGAGCGCGCCAAATCCAGCAAAACCGATGTGCTGATTATTGATACCGCTGGCAGGTTGCAAAACCGGTCCGAGCTGATGGATGAGCTTGCCAAAATCGTTCGCGTGATTCGCAAGCATGATGAAACGGCGCCGCATGATTCTGTGATTGTTCTTGACGGAACGGTTGGCCAGAACGCCATCTCGCAGGTCAGTGCCTTTCAACAGGTGGCTGATTTGTCCGGAGTTATTGTCACGAAACTAGATGGGTCGGCCAAAGGGGGTGTGGTGATTGCGCTGGCCGAAAAATTTGGACTCCCGCTGCATGCGGTGGGGGTTGGTGAGGGCGTCGATGATTTACAACCATTCACCGCACGTGATTTTGCCAAGGCGCTGGCTGGTGCTCCCGAAAGTGAAGACGAATCAGGGAATTAACCTGTCGCTACGCCCTGTTATCCAATAGGCAATAAACCCGGCATATTCTTTCAGCCAAAGGCGCGCCGCATTCGTGCCTTCCTTCAGATTGAAAAATTTATCGTTGAAAACTGCAGTCTGGTAATCTGTTGGATAAGGGGTGATTTCTGGCCAGCCAGCAGCGCGAAACGCGCCCATCGCGCGCGGCATATGCCAAGCCGAAGTCACCAGAATCCAACGACTTCCGGGTTGTGGAACCGCCATTTCAAGACTGTAAACAGCATTTTCATAGGTGTTGCGACTGGTGGTCTCATAAATAATATCTTGACTGCTTTCCGACCCATCTTTTCTGGCGCCAACATTCATTTCAGCAATCAGCCGTTTGATAATTTCACCTTCGGACCATTCGGTATGCTTCAGCTTACCGCTGAATCCGGAAAAAATAATTATGCTTCCGGGATGCGCCTGATGGATCATCATCCCCTTTGTCAGCCGGTCAGCCGCGCTGCTTTGCTGCGGTTGATTGCGTGATTCGGAAATGACGCCACTGCCCGTATGACCGCCAAGCACGATAACGCCGTCAATTGGAATTTGATCAAGCGAGGGGTCGGTAATGTTCACAACGTCGTAAATGTTCTCTAGATGGCGAAGTGGCCAAAGCGAAATCGGTAGCACTCCATAGACTAAGGGTAGGGCCACCGCAGTGAAAATTAATCCGCGCATCAACCGCCTCCTCCGGACAAGACGTGCCAGCAGCGCCGCGCCGAGAAGTAAATAGGGATGGACCAGCGGCTCCACCAGAAAGGCGAGTATTTTTGACAAGACGAAAAACATACCTCTATTCTTGACAATTTGCGCCAAAAAGCGCAACACATGCTTCACATCTCGCCATGTCTGGCTATCCGACCTTAACGGGTTCCATCCGTCCTTGAAGTTTTCGAGCACGGGTGCGGTTTTGTTATTTTGGTTTTTAGGCTGGATAGGGGCTGGATATGAGCAGATACGGCAACCACAATTAGCAATGGTTTTTCGATTACGATGTTTGACACCCTGAAAGACAAACTTCAGGACGTTTTTAGCGGTCTTGGTAAGCGCGGTGCGCTTCGCGAAGCGGATGTTGACGCCGCTCTTCGTGAGGTACGACTGGCGCTTCTGGATGCCGATGTCGCGCTGCCCGTTGTCAAAACATTTATTTCCCGCGTTCGCGAACAGGCGGTTGGTGTTGATGTCCTAAAAGCTGTCCGGCCTGACCAGCAGGTTATAAAGATCGTCAATGATACGCTGACCGAAGTTTTGGGCTCTGAGCCTGCGCCGTTGAATATTGCGGTTAATCCTCCGGCAGTCATCTTGATGGCTGGACTGCAGGGATCGGGTAAAACGACCACTGCGGGTAAGTTGGCACTGCGTCTTCGCTCACGCGACCGTAAAAAGGTCATGTTGGCATCGCTGGACGTAACGCGTCCTGCTGCGCGTGAACAGCTCCGCATTTTGGGTGAGCAGGCTGAAGTTGATGTCCTTCGCGAGGCGGACCGCGAATCGCCAGCGCAGATTGCCAAGCGCGCCTTGCAGGCTGCCAAGCTTCAGGGTTTTGACGTCCTGATCCTTGATACCGCTGGCCGGGTTAGCATTGATGAAGCGCTGATGTCCGAATTACGTGAGATTAAGGCGCTGACCAATCCGCATGAAGTGCTGCTGGTTGCCGATGCGATGACCGGTCAGGATGCGGTGACGACCGCCACTGCCTTTAACGAGGCTGTGGATATTACCGGCATTGTTCTGACCCGTCTTGATGGCGATGCCCGCGGCGGTGCGGCGCTGTCGATGCGTGAAATTACCGGACGCCCGATTAAGCTGGTTGGTGTTGGCGAAAAGCAGGACGCGCTGGAAGAGTTTGATCCGGCGCGCATGGCTGGACGCATTCTGGATATGGGTGATGTTGTCGCCCTTGTTGAAAAAGCCGCTGAGAATATCGAGGTTGAAGAAGCCGAACGCCTTGCTAAGCGTATGGCTAAAGGCCAGTTCGATATGAACGACTTTCTCTCCCAGCTTCGTCAGCTGCAAAAGATGGGCGGGCTTGGCGGAATTATGGGAATGCTTCCCGGCCTTGGTAAAATGCAGAAACAGATTGCTGCCGCCGGTATTGATGATTCGATGATTCGCCGACAAGAAGCCATCATCCTGTCGATGACCAAAAAAGAACGAATTGCGGTTGGATTGCTGAACGCATCACGGCGCAAGCGAATTGCAGCCGGATCAGGAACAACCGTCCAAGAAGTAAACCGTCTGGTCAAACAATATCAGGATATGGCCCGGATGATGAAAAAGCTGGGCGGAAAATCTGGCGCTGCTGCAATGAAAGCCCTTATGGGCGGCGGCATGCCCGGCGGTATGGGCGGCGGAATGCCTGGTGGTATACCCGGCGGCCTTGGTGGAATGCCCGGCGGAATGGGAGGCGGCGGTCTTCCCGGCCTCGGTGGTGGAGGTCTCGGTGGTGGAGGTCTTGGTGGTGGAGGTCTCGGTGGGGGAAGTTTTCCCGGCCTCGGCGGTCCATCTTCAAAGAAACCGGACGGAAAAGATAAATAGAGCGAAATAACCAATCAATCTGTAATGGCAATCTGTAACGGCAACCCGAAACGGAATGTCCGATGAAAACGTAGGGCGCCCAGCGCAGACATAAATCTTGTGAAAGGAACTTAAACTCATGGCTTTGAAAATCAGACTTGCCCGCGGAGGTGCTAAAAAGCGCCCCTTCTACCGGATTGTTGTTGCTGAGGCATCATCCCCACGCGATGGTCGTTATGTGGAACGTGTCGGCACCTACAACCCGATGGTTCCTAAGGACCATGAACAGCGCATGACGCTCAATGCAGAGCGCATTAATTATTGGGTCGGTCAGGGCGCACAGCCAACTGAGCGGGTTCATAAAATGCTGGCAGCTGCTGGGCTGGTCCCTGCTCCTGTTCTTCGTGATCAGCCAAAGAAATCAGCCCCGGGCAAAAAGCGTGCTGAGCGTGAAGCTGCCGCTGCCGAAGCCGCCGCTGCTGCCGCTGAAACTGCTGCCGTCGATGCTGCTGCCGCCGAGGAGGCCGCTGCTGAAGCCGCCGCTGCTCCGGCTGAAGAGGTTGCAGAAGAAACTGTTGCAGAAGAAGCGCCGGCCGAAGCTGCTGCTGCTGAAGAAGCACCGGCAGAAGAAGCACCGGCAGAAGAAGCATCAGACGAAAAAGCATGACCACCAGCCGATTATCAATCGGTGCAATTGCCAGTGCGCATGGAGTGAAGGGTCAGTTCAAAGTCAAACCCTTCACCGCAAACCCGCGTGACATAGCAACCTATGGGCCTGTTTATATTGGGGGTCGGCAGATCGGTCTGGTGATTCGCGGAACCACTGCAAACGGCATGGTGATTGTGGCGGCGGACGAAGTTACCAGCCGTGAGGAGGCCGAAGCTCTTCGCGGGCAAACTCTTGAGGTTGACCGCAACGCGCTGCCGGAATCGGATGATGATGAGGTTTATCACGCTGATTTGATTGGGGTGCAGGCAGAAACCGAAGACGGAACAGCGCTTGGCCGAATCATTGCAATCCATGATTTTGGCGGCGGTGAAATCGTTGAGGTAAAACCGGCCTCTGGACCAACATTAATGCTGCCCTTTGCAGCAAATTTTGTAGTGACAATCGATTTGGAAGCAAGACGGGCCATACTGGCCCCGCCCGATGGTTTGCTGGATGATGCAGATGTTTCAAGTGATTCTGGTGAACCCAGTAACGATTCAGGCAGTAAATAGCTCTAAAATTGACCAAAATCGGTTCAATTATGTAGCAAAATAGAAACGAGGGGATGATGGGAGCGCCAGCTTGGCAAGCAACGGTTCTAACACTGTTTCCGGAGATGTTTCCAGGACCGCTTGGGGCATCGCTTGCTGGCAAATCGCTAAAGGATGGCATTTGGGGGCTGAAAACGCTGGACATTCGGCAGTTTGCAAGCGATAAGCACCGAACCGTTGATGATGTGCCCCTTGGGGGCGGCGTTGGCATGGTGTTAAAGCCCGATGTAGTGGGTGCAGCACTTGCTGGTGTCAGTGACGCTCCGGGCCCGCGGATTTATATGACGCCGCGAGGCAGGCCACTGGATCAGGCACTGGTTCGCGACCTTGCCAAACACAAGGGCGCGGTGTTTCTGTGTGGACGGTATGAGGGGGTTGATCGACGCGTGATTGACACCGCCGATATGATGGAAGTCAGCATCGGTGATTATATTTTGTCGGGCGGAGAAATGGCCGCTTTGACAGTGATAGACGCAGTGGTGCGGCTGATTCCGGGGGTTATCGGAAAAGAAGCCAGTCATCGCGAAGAAAGTTTTGAGACTGGATTGCTTGAGCCGTCGCTCTATACGCACCCTCGGAACTGGAATGGAATTCAGGCGCCGGATATTCTGGCGTCAGGCCACCACCAGCAGATTGCCGATTGGCGGCAGGCGGAGGCTGAACGGGAAACGCAATCGCGGCGCCCGGATTTGTGGCAGCGGTACCTTGAACGCCGTCTGCCCAAGACAGATTAACGTTAGGCGGGCATATTCCTGATCGCCAAGATCAGGCCCCCGTAGTAGATGAAGGAAACAAGGCGATGAACATCGTTGACCGCATTGGCCAAAAGCAAATGGAAAAGTCGCTGGCGCAGCGCACCCTCCCAGAATTTGCCCCCGGGGATACTGTCCGTGTGGACGTGAAAGTTGTCGAAGGCACGCGTGAGCGTATTCAGGCATTCGAAGGTGTTTGTATCGCCCGCAAGAACGACGGTGTCAGCTCGTCCGTTACCGTTCGCAAGCTTTCATACGGTGAAGGTGTTGAGCGTGTGTTTCCCCTTTATGCACCTCAGGTTGCCGGGGTAACCGTTGTTCGCCGTGGCCGTGTGCGCCGCGCCAAGCTATACTATCTTCGTGGCCGTACAGGCAAAGCAGCTCGTATTGCTGAAAAAACAATATCCCGCGAGGCTTCTTCCTCCTGACGGCACTGCCCGGCTAGGAAAATCCCTCGCCGGCAGACCCCTTGGAGGAAATAATGTCGGCACCAAAGACGCTTTTTGATAAAATCTGGGATGCGCATGTTGTGCATCGGCAGGATGACGGCACCTGTCTGATATATATCGACAGGCATCTCGTCCATGAGGTGACTAGTCCGCAAGCTTTTGAGGGGTTGCGCCTTAGCAACCGCGATGTTCGCTCGCCGAACCGCACGCTTGCCGTTGCTGACCACAATGTCCCGACAACCGACCGTTCCGAGGGCATTGCCGATGATGAATCGCGGATTCAGATTGAAGCACTAGCAAAAAACGCTGCCGATTTTGGGGTTCCCTATTTCGCCATGGAAGATGTCCGTCAGGGTATTGTTCATGTGATTGGCCCGGAGCAGGGCTTTACCCAGCCCGGAATGACAATTGTTTGCGGTGATTCGCACACGGCAACGCACGGCGCTTTTGGCGCACTTGCCTTTGGCATTGGAACATCGGAAGTCGAACATGTTCTCGCCACCCAGACCCTGATTCACACGCCTGCTAAAAATATGCGGATTACCGTTGATGGTGACCTGATGGCAGGCGTAACAGCAAAGGATGTGATTCTTGCGATTATTGGCAAGATTGGCACCGCTGGCGGAACTGGCCATGTGATTGAATTTGCCGGATCAGTCATTCGTAACTTCTCGATGGAAGGCCGAATGACGATTTGCAACATGGCGATTGAGGCAGGCGCACGTGCGGGAATGATTGCTCCCGACGAAAAAACCTTCGCCTATCTGCAAGACCGCCCAATGGCCCCGAAGGGTGATAATTGGGAAAAGGCTGTTGCCTACTGGCAAACGCTGCCGTCGGATGATGATGCCAAATACGATATCGAAGTTAAGCTGGCCGCCGCTGATATTGAGCCAACCGTTACATGGGGCACATCGCCCGAAGATACGTTGGCAATCACTGGTAATGTTCCTGATCCACAAAAGGAAAAGGACGAGCTGAAACGGGCCAAGATGGAGCGCGCCATTGAATATATGGGGCTGAAGCCGGGTCAGAAGCTGACCGATGTTAAAATCGATACAGTGTTCATCGGATCATGCACCAACAGCCGTATCGAAGATTTGCGGGCCGCGGCCGGCGTGGCGTCTGGGCATAAGGTTGCCGATGGTGTTCGGGCATTGGTGGTGCCAGGGTCCGGCTTGGTAAAAGAGCAGGCTGAGGCCGAAGGTCTTGATCAGGTGTTTTCTGCTGCTGGATTTGAGTGGCGCGAGCCGGGATGCTCAATGTGTCTGGCGATGAATGCGGACAAACTTGCCGAGGGTGAGCGATGCGCTTCGACCTCTAACCGCAATTTTGAAGGGCGGCAGGGACGCGGCGGGCGCACCCATCTGGTCAGCCCGGAAATGGCAGCTGCTGCTGCGATCACCGGATATCTGGCCGATATCCGCGAATTTCAAAACTAGCGTCTGGGAGGCTGAAAGATGCAAAAATTTGATGAGCTGACCGGCGTTGCAGCGCCTTTGAATATCCTGAACATCGACACCGACATGATTGTCCCAAAACAGTTCCTGAAAACCATCAAGCGTTCGGGACTGGGTGCCAATCTGTTTGATGAGATGCGCTTCACCGTAGATGGGGATGAGGTTCCGGATTTTATTCTGAACCGTGAGCCTTATCGCAACGCAGAAATCATCGTGGCTGGCGATAATTTTGGCTGTGGTTCCAGCCGTGAACATGCGCCCTGGGCGTTACTGGATTTCGGAGTCCGCTGTGTTATTTCAACCAGCTTCGCCGATATTTTCTTCAATAACTGCTTTAAGAACGGAATTTTGCCGATCATGGTGTCTGCTGATGAGCGCGACGCGCTGATGGCCGACGCGCAAGATAGCGAAAATCCAGAACTGTCGATTGATCTGAAGACGCAGACAATCCGCCGTCCAAATGGTGTGGAAATCAGTTTTGAGGTCGATCAATTCCGCAAGAAATGTCTTCTTGAAGGATTGGATGATATTGGCCTGACGATGGAAAAAGCCGGTTCGATTGATAGTTTTGAGGAGTCACGCGCAACCGAACAACCTTGGCTGTAGCTCCTTAAAGAAGACGCTCAGTACGCAAGATACTCATTATAGAAGATGGGGGCTAAAAAAATGGCGTCAAACCGCAAAATCATGGTGTTGCCGGGAGATGGTATCGGCACCGAAATTATGCAGGCCAATATGCGAGTTATGGACTGGCTGGCCAAACACCGCTCGCTGGATTTCGACATGTCGGAAAGTCTGGTTGGCGGAGCGTCTTATGATGTGCATGGAACGCCGCTGACCGACGAGACGCTGGCCGATGCAATCGCTTCGGACGCGGTGCTGTTCGGTGCTGTTGGCGGGCCGCAATATGATGATCTTGCCTTTGATCTGAAGCCTGAGCGCGGGTTGCTGCAACTTCGCAAAGAGATGGATCTGTTTGCCAATCTGCGTCCGGCAATCGTGTTTCCAGCGCTGGTTGATGCCTCGACGCTAAAGCCGGAAATTGTCTCGGGACTGGATATCATGATCCTCCGCGAGCTGTGCGGTGGGTCCTATTTTGCCGAACCCCGCGGGATTGATGATCTTGGCGACGGAACGAAGCGTGGCTATGATACCAACGCCTATACAACCCCTGAAATTCAGCGGATTGGCCGCGTTGGAATGGACCTTGCGCGCAAACGCGATGGCAGGCTGATGTCGGTCGAAAAGGCCAATGTCATGCATTCGGGCGTGCTGTGGCGTGAAGTTATGACAGAGCTTCACGCAGCCGAGGGCAGCGGTGTTGAGCTTGGCCACATGTA
>JAACDV010000107.1 GCA_009936825.1 Bacteroidota bacterium
CTTTTCCCCGATAGCGGACATTTCCCCGATAGCGGGCATTATAATTTCGTTCAAAACGCGCCGGTCAATCGGTCCCGCATGGCGCAGGCGAATGATGCCCTCGCTATCGAGAAGATAGGTCTCCGGAACCCCGTATAAGCCCCAGCTAATGCCTGTCGTACCGTCACGGTCAATGCCGGTGGCGATAAAAGGATTCCCATAATCATCCAGAAAACGGGCGGTATCGGCGGGATTGTCCTTATAGGCAATTCCCAAA
The DNA here is from genome assembly GCA_009936825.1 of Bacteroidota bacterium. The sequence goes on from JAACDV010000107.1 coordinate 257, forward strand.
ATGGGGATGTCTTTGGCGAACCACGCCAATGCCGGAGCCTCGGCGCGGCAGGGCGCGCACCAGCTGGCATAAAAATTTACCAAAAGCGGCGCACCGGCAAACTGGGCAACCGAAACCGTCGCGGCGGGGGATTGCAAATCAGCAAGCTGGGTTACCGGGGCAGGCTTGCCCAGCATCGCCGAGGGAAGCTGTGCGATATCACGCTCGCCGCGCAATGTTGCAAATAAGGCGGCTGCTGCAAATCCGGCAAACACCAAAAAGGCGGCCAGCGGCAAGATAAAGGCCATTCGTGGTGATCTTCGGCTGCTCATGAGAGGGCCTTCGCGCCAGCTTTATCCGCGTTGCCATCTGGCCGGGATGTTTGAGCTATTTTTTGCGACCGGCCCCCACTTTGAGACCGGCCCACTCCTGCAATCGCTCCGCCTAGCGCCATCAGTCCCGCTCCCGCCCAAATCCAGCTTACCAGAGGCTTGCGATACAGCCGCAATGTATAGCCGTCCTCACCATCCCCATCGCCAAGGACGGCGTAGTCATCCCCGCCAAGTCGCGGACGTATAGCCGCCTCGGTGGTGGTCTGGCCTTCGGCGGGATAAAACCGCTTTTCCGGGGTCATCACCGCAATCATACGGGTGCCTTCGCGAAGGTCAAGAACGGCTGTCTCGGTCACATAATTAGGACCATTTCGTGCCTCAACGGTGCGCAGAGTCATGGTTTTTCCGGCAATCTCGATCACGTCCCCGGGTTTTGCGCGGACCACAATTTCGGTTTGAAATACATCATTGCCAAGCGCGCCAATCAGGAAAACCACCATGCCAAAATGCGCGCACCACATCCCCCAGATAGGGGCTGGAAGCTTTGCTGCCCGCCCGCGCATTCCGCTGCGCCAAGGTTTTAAGCGATAAGCCAAGTCACCCAGAATGCCAAATCCAAGCCAGCCAAGCAGGCCCAATCCAACAATCGCGCCAACGCCAATCTGGGTGGCCGTAGAAAGGCCGGCTAAAATCGCAGCAAGAAGACCGATGGCCGACAAGATCAGCACAAACCGCAGGGAAGGCAGCATTCCGCGCCGCCAAACAGTTAAAGGCCCCCCTACCATCGCAGCAACCAAAACCCCCATAATCGGATTGAACGTCGCGTCAAAATAAGGCGGGCCAACTGTGATTCGCGCCCCGCTGACCATCTCCAGCGCCAAGGGATAGAAGGTCCCGACCAGAACAACAACAGTTGCCGATGTCAGCAGAAAATTATTCAGGATCAGCGCGCTCTCACGGCTGATGAGCGCATGATCGCTGCGGCTGAAAAGCTGAGGTCCACGCACTGCAAAAAGCAGAAACGGCACCCCGATAGCCACCAGCAAAATGCCTAGAATAAACACCCCTCTTGCCGGATCGCTGGCAAAGCTATGAACCGAGGTCAGCAAGCCCGAGCGAACGATAAAGGTGCCAACCAGCGATAACGAAAACGCCAGAATAGCGAGCAGCACCGTCCAGCTCTTCAGCGTGCCGCGTTGCTCAACGACAATGGTCGAATGCAACAGGGCAGTCGCGGCAAGCCATGGCATCAGCGAGGCGTTTTCAACCGGATCCCAGAACCACCATCCGCCCCAGCCTAACTCGTAATAGGCCCACCAACTTCCCAGCGCGATGCCAGCGGTCAATGCGCACCACGCAGCCGATACCCACGGGCGAACATGGCGGCCCCAATCCCGGTCAATGCGGCCCTCAATCAATCCGGCAACGGCGAAAGCAAAGGCCATCGATAGCCCGACATAACCGACATAAAGCGTTGGCGGATGAAGGGCGAGGCCCATATCCTGCAAAATCGGGTTCAGGCCGCGCCCGTCAAGGGGCGGCGGATTTAACCGTTCGAACGGGTTCGATGTAAACAGGCAGAACGCCAGAAACCCGGCGGTAATCATCGCTTGTAC
>JAACDV010000108.1 GCA_009936825.1 Bacteroidota bacterium
AATCGGCCCCAAAATCGGCCATAATCTCTCGCGCTAGCGGCATGGTAAGATCGCGTTTCTGGGCAAGCGAACGTTGGTCCATCGCGCCCGCAACTATCTGCACGGCGGCAAAGCTGCGCTCCATCCGTGACACCATAAAATCCAGCACTGGCGCATTAATCGCGAGCTGACGGTCGGTAAAATATTTCTCCAGCACCCCACGCAACACCGCATCATCCGGCGCCTCCAAACGCACAACATTAACCGCGCGCAGGCGTGACGCCAAATCTGGCAGGTGCCAGTCCATTTGTGAGACAGGCTCGCTTGTCAAAATCAAAATCGAAGAGTGCTGCCCCGCGGCGCGGTTAAACAGATGAAACAACGCCTCTTGCGACCATGCGTCTTGTCCCAGTCCATGATTGGGTGCCGGTTGGTCAAGGATCATATGTCCGGTTATTTTGTCTGCTTCCCCTGATTTATCGGGCGCGATACCATCATTGCCCCGCAGATCGGCCTGCAGATCGGCCATTTGCAGATTGGTCAGATGGCGCGCATTGCTGGCCTGCTGCCAGACCGCACCAAGATGGCTTTTACCACTGGCAGGCGGTCCAACAATATTTAACGCCGGAAATTGCCCGGGCCAATCCGGCCAGCGATCAATCCATTCTGCTGCCAGCCTGTTACAAGCGCCGACAATAAAATCATCGCGGCCCTGAGCGGACATAAATTGCAAATCTAGGGAAAGTTGCCGCATTACCGCTTTCTGCCTCTACTGAGGTTCAATGACATTGCTGCCGTCATCACGCTTGCGCAGACGAAGATTATGCGCCGCCAGTGAGTTCGCTATTGCAGCATCATTGCCAACAACGCTCAATGTGACCAACGCGCCTCCAATATCCAGCCGGCGCACTATATAGCTGTCGATCACAGCAAGCTGATCAAACGCATCCCGCCTTTTTGCCCAATCAGTCAAACTCAAAATAGGCACATCGACCGTAATCTCACGCATCTCATTGCCGCGAATGATGTTGGCCGCGTGCCACCCGCGCTCCATTTCACCAAGGATTAACTGACGCGCGCGGCCAAGCTGTGATTGCAGATCATTCCCAACTGGCCGATCCACCATCTTGCCAAGAATCAACAGTTGCTCGGCGGCGGCGGTAAATAGCTGACCATCAACGGCGAGAACGGGCTGTGATCCCTTATAATCGAGGCGCGCCGTTACCAGCATGATCTGATCCGCACCCGCGATAATCGCCGCCCGGCGCAAGGTAGCTGGGTCAGCCTTGGCAAGATCTTCAGCGCGAAGACTTCGCTCATTCAAAATCGTTGGCTCTAAAAGGGTAAAATCGACCAGTCCGTCAGCCCCGGCAACGGCTTCTCGCCAGCCAGATAGCCAGTCATTGTCGGTCTGCCATGCCCGCGCACCATCCGGGGCCAACCAGACCGGAAGCACAAGAATTTTCGGACTTTGCAATTCGGCCCATTCCAGATCAACCGCCCGAAAAGCCGCCCTGATGCTTCTGGCGTCAAAACAATAATCCAGTACCGCGATATAACGACCAGCAATGCTGTTTTCCTCAGAAATATGGAAAAAATCAACGAACTGCTCGGGGCTGTTTTCGCTCAGAAACTGATCAACCACTGTGTCATCTCGCAATAACCGGTAAAGAACGCGGGCAAAACCCAGCCGCGCGGCATTCCCTACCCCCTCAATTTGAGCCTTGGCAGCGGTTTCTGCTGACTGATCAATCTTGATTCCCGCAACACCGAACTGCGAAGCCGGACATTGATCAAAGGCATACACCGGCACCGCGGTAAAAAGGGCAACGGACAAAATCAGGCTGCCAATAAGGCCCCGCAATCGCCCAATATTCAGACATAAAATATGCTGCAAAACTACACCGTGGATATTTTGTTTGTAAAAAGTGACTATACGCATGACACCGACGCTTTAAGATGGCATTTAAGTTTTTCCGTTCTACACCATTTCGCCACAGGCTTGCCAGCATGTCGGATAAATCAAAAGCGCAGACCTCACTCAGCTACCGCAATGCGGGCGTCGATATTGACGCTGGCGATGCGCTGGTGCGTGATATCGCGCCCCATGCAAAGCGCACGAAAAGGCCCGGCGCCGATGCTGCCTTGGGCGGATTTGGCGGGCTGTTTGACCTTGCAGCCGCCGGGTTTAATGACCCGATTCTCGTCGCCGCAACCGATGGTATAGGCACCAAACTGGACCTTGCACGCACCCTTGGGCGCTATCGCGGATTGGGCATTGATCTTGTCGCAATGTGCGTAAACGACCTGATTGTACAGGGAGCTAAACCATTATTTTTTCTAGATTATTTCGCCACTGGTAAGCTGGACAGCGAGGTGGCAACCGAAATCATCGCCGGGATTGCTGATGGCTGTGTTGCCAGTGAATGCGCGCTGATTGGCGGTGAGACTGCCGAGATGCCGGGCATTTATCCTGCGGGCGGATTTGACCTTGCAGGATTTTCAGTTGGCGCAGTTGAGCGCGGGCAAATTCTATCGCGTGACACGCCGAGGCAAGGTGATATCGCGATCGCCCTTCCCTCTAGCGGGGTGCATTCAAACGGCTATTCGCTGGTCCGAAAAATTATTGAGGTGGAGGGTGCAAAATTGGATGCACCACTCGAAGGAAGCAACGAATCCCTTGGCGATGTGCTGATTACGCCGACACGAATCTATCATCACAGCGCGCGCGCCGCGCATCAACCGGGCAGAATTTCAGGAATGTGCCATGTGACTGGCGGCGGGCTGATAGAAAATCCACCGCGGGTATATGGCGACCATCTGTCACTTGATCTGGATTGTTCCAGCTGGACGCTGCCGCCAGTGTTTGAGTGGATGCGCCAATCCGGCAAGCTTGAGAATGAAGAGCTGCTGCGAACTTTCAATTGCGGGATTGGAATGCTGATATTTGTCGCCGCTGATCAGGGTGCAGACGTCCTGGCTGCCTTGCAAAGCGGGCCTGAGCCCGACGCCTGGATTGCCGGAAGGCTGGTTCCCCGCGCCGATAACGCGCCGGTGATTTTCTCTGATATAGAAAAACTATGCCCGCCGCGGTGATCCGCATCGCCATTCTGATTTCCGGGCGCGGCAGCAATATGCTGCGGCTGGTGGACAGTATTAGCCCCGACCTTGCCTGCGAAATTGCCCTTGTTGCAGCCAATGCTCCATGTGCAGGGCTTTTGGCGGCAGATGATCGCGGGCTAAAAACGGCCCTGATTGACCGCAGCCTATATGCCAGCAAAGCTGATCATGAGGCGGAACTTGCCGCGGCGATTGAAAATGCTAAGGCCGACTGGATTTTCCTTGCCGGATATATGGCTGTTCTATCGCCTGCCTTTGTTGAAAAATTCTCGCACCACATTATCAATATTCATCCGTCGCTGTTGCCCCATTTTAAGGGGCTGGATACGCATTCGCGGGCACTGGCGGCCAGCGCTTTGCGGCATGGTGCAAGTGTGCATATGGTCACTGCAGCGTTGGACGATGGCGCGGTTATTCTTCAAGCCGGGCTGGATGTGGGTGAAAATGACGATGCAGACCAGCTTGCAGCGCGGGTATTGCGCCTTGAACATGCGCTGTATCCGTTCGTGCTGGAATCCCTTGCAAGCGGCGCGCTGAGTGTATCTGGCGGCCTTCCTGTCTGGCATGACGGGCCTACCGCCTTAATGAGATGCGCTAGGGAAATACAATCGGTTCTGGCAGACAGCGTTATCTGGCCAGATCAATCAATGTGACCCAGATCAGTCAATTTGACCCAGATCAGTCAATTTGACCCAGATCAGTCAATTGGACATTAAAGAAGCATTTGATTTTAACAAAACCATGCGTCATAAAAATGGGGTATGTTGGTTCAAGACGGGGAAAGACCAGATGGATACTAGTAAATTCGACAAGCAGGCAAATTCACACCTGAATTTTTATCACAATTTTATGAACGGATCGAAAATTCTGATTGGTCTGGTCATTGTAACGCTGGTGATTATGGCGGCGACACTGCTGTAATATTGAATTGAAAGTGTGGGGCAGACCTGCAAGATCAAGACCAGAAATGAACAACGGCGGGGACAAAACCCCCGCCGTTTATTTATGAATTATTCATTGAACCGGACATATTTATCCGGTGATTTCGCTGCCAGAAAAGAAAAAGGCAATTTCTTCAGCTGCGGGTTCAGGAGCATCGGAGCCGTGCACTGAATTAGCTTCGATCGACTCGGCAAAATCTTTGCGAATTGTTCCGTCAGCCGCATCGCTGGGATTGGTTGCCCCCATGACTTCACGGTTCTTGGCGATTGCATTTTCGCCTTCGAGAACCTGAACAACAACCGGGCCGGACGTCATAAACGCCACCAAATCATTATAGAAGGGACGCTCGGCATGAACCGCATAAAAGGCGCGCGCCTCGGTCTCACTCAGCTGCTTGCGCTTTTGGGCGACGATACGCAGGCCAGCAGCTTCAAAACGAGCATTGATCTGACCGGTAAGATTGCGCCGGGTAGCGTCCGGCTTGATAATTGAAAAAGTTCTTTCGAGGGCCATGGGGTATCCCTTTGATAGGTTGGCGTTTGCTGTTGTCGCCTTAATAGGAAAAGGCGGCAGGTGTTACAAGAACAAAAACAACGCTGAAAAGAAAATTCGGTTTGAAAGGGCGGGAAACACTCCCCCCAAAAAAGACTAAATAATAATAATCATAATAATGATGATAATGCGGGGATCATATGTCAGGCGCGTTTTTCCCACTTACCGTCTTCATCCTGTGCGAAATAGCGCATCTCAAAGGCGGTGTCTTCGCGCCATTTCTGCCACTGGGTGCGCGCTTGGGTTACCTGTGCCTCTGATCGGCCATCGAACAGATTAAACACGCGTTCAAACCCCGCCATATCAGCCCGCTCCGCACCGTGCAATAAGAACAGAAACTCGGCCTTGACCGGATTATCATCGCCCTCTGATACAATCCAGATCGGCGCATGGTCTGCGCCCGCATCCTGATCCAGCCCATGGGCAAGCCAGCTTTCAGGTTCAGCCGTCCACAACGCATCATCAATGGCCGTTGCCGCCGGACGCGGGCACTGGATCAGCATTTTTTTTCCGGCAAGCAGACTTTTCTGCAAAAGCATGACCAGCGCACCCTCCCCCTCGGACTGGCTTAGATGATAGAAATCAATCTGCGGCATCGCCCGCTCCCGATCTAGGTGTATTCAGGCGTTACAATGCCTAGATATCATCATCTGGCCCTAGGCTTCATCATCAAGAACGTCAATGCTGACAGGCTGCCAGTCATCAATCATCTTGCTTAGAAGACGCACACCATATCCCGTGCCGCCTTTTGGCACAGTTGGGGTGGCCTTGTCCGACCATGCCTTTGCGGCAATATCCAGATGTGCCCAAGGCGTGTCGCTGACAAATCTCTCAAGAAAAACGGCGGCGGTGATAGACCCGCCTGCCGGTCCGCCAATATTCTTCATATCAGCAATGTGCGATTTCAGCATGGCGTTATAAGACTTGCCCAGCGGCATCCGCCACACGCCTTCCGACGTGGCCTTACCCGCCTTTGACAGTTGCTCGGACAAGCCGTCACTGTTGGTAAACATGCCGGCATATTCCTTGCCAAGCGCGACAATAATCGCACCGGTCAATGTTGCGAGGTCAACCATCACCTGCGGCTTGAACTTGGTTTCGGTATAATGCAGCGCGTCGGCCAGAACCAGCCGTCCCTCGGCATCGGTGTTCAACACTTCGATTGTTTTGCCCGACATTGATGTGACGACATCCCCGGGGCGTTGGGCGTTGCCATCCGGCATATTTTCAACCAGCCCGATAACGCCCACAACATTCCGCTTAACCTTGCGTCCGGCGAGTGCCAACATGGTGCCGGTTACCGCGGCCGCACCGCCCATATCCATCTTCATATCTTCCATGCCCTTGGCAGGCTTTAGCGAGATGCCGCCGGTATCAAAGGTAACGCCCTTGCCAACCAGTGCGATTGGCGCTTCTTTGCCGCCGCCATTCCACCTCATCACCACCATTTGCGAGTCTCGGCGACTGCCTTGCCCAACGCCCAGCAGCGCCCCCATTCCCAACTTTTCCATCGCCGCCTCATCAAGGATGCTGACCTCAACACCTAGCTTTTCGAGAGACCGACATCGCGACGCAAATTCGGTTGGATAGAGTTTGTTCGCAGGCTCAAACACCAGATCCCGCGCCATTTCAACGCCGGCCATCATCGCCATCCGGTCGGTGATCTCGGGATGATTTTCATCAACTGATCCGGATAGGAGCAAAATTTTAACCGAAGCCTCACTGCTGCTGCTTTCGGTGAAATATTGCTCAAAATGATAGGCGGCCAGGCTCATTCCAAGGGCAATATCGGCGGTGATATCGGCGTCCAGATCATGGTCCGGCATATAGGCGCGTTTTGATTCCAAAGCGTCAACAGCAGCAAAAATCTTGCCGCCCACGACCTCAGCCGCGCTGCCGCCGGCCAGCGATGATCCCGTTCCGACTAGCACAACCAACTGGTCTTCCAGATGCAAAACAATCGACTTACCTTTTTCCCCTGAAAATTGCGCAGTGGCCATTGCCGCAATGATGCTGGCAGCAAGCCCCCCTTCAAGGGTCGGAATTAACGTGCCTTTTGAAGCGACCAGACAGATCAGCGCGTGATCGCCTTCGGGTACATTTCTGGAAAACGTTAGGTCTAATTTTGTAGCCATAAATTCATCCTGTTATCTGTCGCGCAAGAAGCAGTTTCGCAATTTGCTAGCGTTTTTTGGAAACTTGGCAAGCCTGAAAAAAATTAGCAGGTTGTGGAAATTGACAAGCTTTGGAAGGCGTGTAGATCGGGATTGAAAAAACATCGTCAACCGCGATGTGTCAAATTATGCATCAAATTATGGTTCGGCTGCGGCAATTGGCCCAGCTTTTAACGCCGACTTTTAGCCCCGCTTTTAAAAAAAGTAGCTGAATAGTATCCGAGCCTTAAATTAGGGGCAGCCACCTCCTCTGGATTCTGCTCGAAAAAACAATAATCAAGACGCGTCTAAGGTTTTGCTTTTAGGGGTTTTTATATGATAGACATGTTTTTATAAGATAGACATAAGGG
>JAACDV010000109.1 GCA_009936825.1 Bacteroidota bacterium
CGAAGCTTTTAGATGCCAGAGAAGCTTTTAAAAAAATGATCAACCTAGAAAGTTTCTTTAGCTGGCGTGGCCGTCGGCGGTAGCATAAATCAATGCTTCGATAAACATTTCCCTATCCGCGTCCAGCGGAACCAGTTTGATATCATCGGTCATGGTTACGATAACATTGCTAGCACCGGCTTGATTTGCACGGTCTTCGGCTAGCGTCTTAGCGGCGTCGCGCGCATAGGCCAAAGCGTCTTCTAAATCGGTCAAATCCTTTGGGCCAGTTGGCAGATGGATGCGAAATTTACCCTCAGTAGGCTGCGTAACGGAAATCATTACGCGCTGGCGAACCGATCCGGCAGCGGCACCAACAGCGCCCGCAACATCAGCATGCGTTGGCACCGTTAACTCAACCCCCATCAGGGCCGCGATGTTCGGGTAATGCGTTGCCGCTGAAGCACCAAGTGCGATTAATCCGGTGCTAAGGCCGAGCGAAATGCTAACAAGACCGGAATTAGGCGCCCCGCTAGATTTGGACCCGGAGCTAGATTTGGACCCGGTTCTAGATTTGAAAAGATTCGCTGCTGGCCTGCCACCGCTGCGATAAATACCGGCTAGCAGCGGATTGCCGCTTGCTTGGCCTTCACCGGCACCATCATGCGCCAGCGCTGCATCCATCAGCGCGAGGCCGGTGCGCCGGTGCAATTCACCGAGTGTGGCGTGGGCTAGATCCATGCTGGTTTCGGCAATAGCAACGCCAACACCATTTTTCTGGCGGGCCATCAGCGCGGCCCCAAGCTGGGCGGCCTCACCATCAAATTCAGAAAATTCACCTGTTACATGCAGCGCGTCGGTTGGCGTAAAGGCGGCAAGCGTCAGCAAACCGCGGCTAATCAGACGGTCCACCGCACCAAGCGCCAGTTGTGTTCCGGCAATATCGCCAATCGCTGCCGGGCCAATCTCCAGCGCTTTTTCGGCAAGACGGGCCTCGGAGCGGGTCAGCCATGCTGGAATTCCGTCCGGCATCATCGGTATAACAAAACGCCCGTCTGTCGCCAGCGGAACGGCAATTGCCAGCTGTTCGGTCAGCTTGTCCACCGCGCCCGGCCATTGTGTTGCCAGCAGGGATAAGGGCACCGCCCGCCGCGGCCCCAACATTAATCCGCCGGCCGTGCCGCGGTTGACCGCCCGCACTTCACTATCGCCGCCCAACCCGCAGGTACGAATGTCAGCCGCCTCGACCATCGTCTGCCATCCACCCACCAGCGCACCGTCGGCTTTGAGCTGCGGCACGCCGTTTTGTAATAGGGCGATGTCAGTTGTTGTGCCCCCGATATCTGCGATTATGGCGGTGCGGGTGCCGGCCAGAAACGCAGCACCGGCAAGGCTGGCGGCCGGACCTGACAGTACGGTTCCAACCGGGCGCGAGCGGGCATATCCCACCTGAAGAAGCGATCCGTCACCCTTGACCACCATCATCGGGCAGGTCAGCCCCTGATTTTCCATGATCGAAATGGTGGCGGTCACCAGCCGGTCCAGCAGATTAATCAGTCGGGCGTTTAAAACCGCGGTCAAGGCGCGGCGCGGCCCACCAAGCGATGATGATAGCTCGTGGCTGCATGTAACCGGAATGTCGGTCAGATCACGAAGTATGTCACGGGCTTTTGTTTCATGTGCGGGATTGCGTGTTGCAAAATGCCCGGCAACGGCAAAGGCAGACACCTCGTTCTTGGTCTGCGCCGCTGCCGCGCGGATGGCCGCCTCGTCAAGCACCGTCTGCGCGCTGCCATCTGCATTATGCCCGCCATTGATGAAAAAAACATCATCCTGACCAAGCGCCCGCGCCAAATCTGCGCGTTGCAAGGCGGCTGAATCAAAGCCGATCATTAGCAGGCAAACGCGCCCGCCAACTCCCTCAACAACGGCATTGGTTGCCAAAGTGGTGGAAAGTGACACCAGTCCGATATCACCAGCCTTGCCATCATAGGCATCAAGCACGCGCCGGATTGCCCCGCCAAGCCCGATCGATAAATCTTCACGGGTGGTTAAGGCTTTTCCTGTGGCAAGGACAGTTCCCGCTTCAGTATCTAGCAAAGCTGCGTCGGCGTAGGTGCCGCCGGTATCCAGCCCGATTACCAATGTCATGATGATGCCCTGTTGTCCTTAACGAAGCTTCAGGTTTTACGCCCAGTTCAGGTTTTATGCCCAATTCAGGTTTTATACCTAGCGCGATGATTCGCGAAAAACTGTAAAATCCAGCCCGCGATGGTTACGCCCTCATGCTCGGTTTTCAGACCTTCAAGCGCACTCTCTACACGGTCGCTTCCCATTGAAAATTCACGAACCTCCATCAGCGCCTTGGTGTAATCTGGGGTAAATTCGGGATGCCCCTGCATGCAAAAAACATTATCGCCGATGTAAAACATCGCATTTTCGCAAAAGGACGTGCTGCCAAAATGCGTTGCACCCGGGGGAAGGGCGACAACCTGATCCTGATGAATATGAATGAGACGCACCTCATCGCTTGGAGAGCCCCCCCTATCTCTTGACCCGAGATCTCTTGGTCGGAGCCAGGGCGGGGGTGAGTTTAGGCGAACCTGATAAGGGCCCACACCCCAGCCATCATGCCATTTCTCGGCCTTGCCGCCAAGTGCATGGGCAATCACCTGATGTCCAAAGCACACGCCGACCAACGGCAGGTTGGCTGCGTGAATGTCATGCAAAAGATCCTGCAACGGCGCAATCCAGTCATAATCATTATAAACACCCGCCGCCGAGCCGGTGACCAGATAGCCGTCGTAAGCCTGAATGTCACTTGGAAAAACGCCGTCAATTACCGGCACGGTGGTAAAGGTGAAATCCGCCCCTTTGACCCCGGAAAAATTCTTCTCTGGTCCCACTTGTTCAAACAGTGCGGCGAACATTTCTGGATAGCGGTCGAACTGATCCGCGATGGCGTCGTTGATCCGTCCGGTTTCAAGAATGGCTATTTTCATCTGCTTCAAATCACCCGTTTATTTAAGAGGTCACGCTAGCAATCTGTTGGCGATTAAAGTGTCCTGCAAGCGGCAGCCTTTTGTTTTAATGTTTCAAGAACAAACACCCGCACCGCCGATGACAAGCCGCTGCGACGGGTGCGATCAATCTCGGTAATCAGTCCGGCTACAGATTGCCCGCGTTCACCGGCAATCTGGGAAAGCACATCCCAAAATTCATCCTCAACCGAGAGGCTGGTCCGATGCCCGCGAATGCTAAGAGAGCGTTTTTTCATTGGTGCTTCAATTCGGTCTCATCTTTCGGCGAAGAGAAGTGGCATCGCGCGTGAACGTTCCGACGAGTTCAACATGGCTAGTGAAACGAAACTGGTCAATCACCTGAAGATGTGTCAGGGCAAACCCCCCGCTTATTAGCGTCGCCGCATCGCGCGCAAAACTGGCAGGGTTGCAGGATACCATTGCGGCAATTTTTACGCTGCTATCAGCAAGATGGGCGCATTGTGCGGCGGCGCCACTACGCGGGGGATCAAGGATTACCGCGTCAAATTCAGATATGCTGGCGGCCATCATCGGCGCATTGGCAAGATCGGCGTTGATACAGGTTAGCTGAGCCCCCCTGCCAGCGGCATCAACCGCCGATTTCAATGCGGCAAGTGCCAGGCGGTCAGATTCAACCGCGGTCAAATGCCTGCGCCCATTAAGCAGTGGCAGGCTTAGGGTGCCGCACCCGCAGAAAAGATCGAGAACATGTCCGGCTTCACCAATGATGCCCGCTACTGCATTTTGCAACACGGTCTGCGCCTCAATTGTGGCTTGCAAAAACCCGCCCGGTGGCGGCGTGACCGTTATCTCGCCAAACCGAAGCCATGGCGCAGAGTGGGCAAAGAGCGTCAGCGGATCGGGGGTGTCATTATCAGCAACCGAAAGGCGGGCAAGCGCATGATCGGCGGCCCAAACCGTCAATGCCTCCAGCACGCCATCATACCATCCAGCAGGTCCGCGCAACAAAAGACAAATTCCATTATCAAGACAATTAGCCACTGCATCGATATCGATACCGACAGGGAAATGCGCTTTCGCAAATGGCGTAAGCTGGTCCAGCAGTTTGGTGAGTTCGGGCCTTAATACGCTGCATCCTTCGGGCGTTATGATCCGGCTTGATCCCCGTTCCTGAAACCCCGCCACCACATCGTTTTGAAGGCGTTTTAGATGAAAAGTGGCCCGCCTACGGCTTTGGCGGGGTGAGACTTCGATCTCGCCAATCTCAGCCGGCTCAACCTTGGCGCGTTGCAGGTGAGCTTTGACATGCTGCATTTTCCAGTTGCGTACAGCGTCGTCCTGCCAATGCTGAAGTGTGCAACCGCCACAAACATGAAAAACAGCGCAATCAGGGTCACGGCGCTCTGGTGATGGCAATATAATTTCACTTAATTCAGTGCTAATACCTTGGCCATTGATTGATATTGGCTGTGCCAATACACGCTCTCCCGGCAGGCTGCCGGGAACAAACACAGAATGATCAGCCGAAACGTGGTTGTGCGTATAGCGCGCTTTGCCAACCCCATCACCACGCCCGCCAACATGCGTTATCTCTAGGTCAATAGGCGGGGCGTTGCGCGCTAGACGCGCTCCAGATTCGCGGCCGGAATTGCGGGACCGAGATCGTCCACCAGCCCCTTTATCTGCTTTGCGGCTTTTACTGCGCTGTTTATATGGCCTGCGATCAATTTTTTGCGTCATTTCAAGTCCATTTCAAAGCTTGCCCATGGAATTCGGGCCATAGAATTCAAAATTTCTACAAAGGCCGGGCAAACCACACCACACGGCCAACAATATGAACCTCGTCGAAACGCCGCTGATAATTGGTATAGGCAGGATTGTCCGTCGACAGGCGAAGCATTTGCGGCGATGTGTTGGGCACCGCGTCAACTCGCTTTGCCACCAGTCCGACACCATCGTCAAGGACGAAAATTCCAGGTGGCGAAGGCTGGGTGCGGTTTGAATCAATCATGACCAGATCGCCGTCTTCCAGCGTTGGTGCCATCGAGTCACCGGTAATCGAAATAAGCTGTAAGCCAACCGCAGGTGCGGTGGTTATCCGCCGCAGCATTGAATCGGGAAACCCAATTTGGGCATTGGCCGCCTTATTGTCATTGCCAACCATTCGGCTGTCAGCGCTGGAGCGCTCATCAAGTAGCGGAATAGCGATATTTGCCGGCTGGTTGTTGCTGTTGAGCTGGCCCACACGATGGGGTTCCGGGTCAAACCCGCCATAGCTGGCATTAGGAGGGGTTAGACTAGGTTCGGCGAGCCGGGCGTGCGAAACACCAGCCAATGCTGCCAGCTGATGGCGCACAACCTCGGGAAGATGGCGCGGGGAACCGCGGTAAAGATATTGTTGTAAATAAGCATCATTACGGCCAACAGCGCGCGAGGCATCTTTTAATGACAGGCCAGCTATCTGGAGCGCGTTACAAAGGGCGCGGCGCGGCGCATCAAGCTTATCGGTGCGGTTGTTTCGCTTTCGCTGTTTGATGGATTGACTGCTCTTCTGGATGTTCATCTGCCCGACTAATATCCCTAATTTTTTGAGGTTTTACGATGATACGAGGTGCCATTTTTGTAGAAAAGGGAAACTGCTTCTTGATCATGATAGGAAAATTCCTAATTTAAGGCAAGTACTACTCTACAACTTATAAAACATCAAATTAGGGGAGAGACATGCAACACTTAAGAGTAAATTCTGACGCATTGTCAAAGTCGCGTAAACGCGCCGTTAAAATTTCAGCGGCTAAAGTTTCGAATACAAAAAATTATGGTGTGGGCGCCGCAGCCGGTCCCCGTCTTGGCAAGGGGTGCCCCGGTGATGGCGTCAGTAAAACGCAACTGACGGCTCTTGTTGAGCGGCTGGCAGATGCGGCGCAAACCTTGCGTAATCTGCCGCAAGATAATCGCACTGGACCCGCTGGAGTGCACAGCGCCTGGCCAGAAATGATGCGTTCAACGCGATTTGCCGTGTCGGGAACGCGCGGCCAGTCGCGTCCGCGCCCGTCGCCTAATGCCATCGATGATCTGGACAATGTTGCCGAATTACTGTGGCAAGTGACACCGCGTCAACGCCAAATGCTATGGGCGCGCGCTTGTGGTGTACGGTGGGCTGAACTTGGCCAGCGTTATCGCCGAAGCCGAGCAACGCTGAATCGTGATTATCATCTGGCCCTGACAACCTTGCTCCTGATTGATCATAATCAAACTGCCAGAAACAGGAGCATCAAAACAATACCTTCACCTTTGGTTGAATGATTTCGGCTATAAATCACTTAACATTTGAGACAAAATAGGATATTTCCTATCCTACGCTGAAATATAAAAGATAAATTCAGGCCGTTGGCTCTAACCGGCGGCCTTAATTTGTGACGCCCCTTAGCACCTAGCCCATTCTTAGAACCTAATTTTCAGCATGAATCTCAAACATTAATCTCCGATAAGAATCTCGCCTGCGGATTTAGACTGCTGGTGTTGACATATTGCTATCCAATGAGGACGCCAAGATCGCCATAAAAATAACCGCACCAAACCAGGCTGATGAAGGGAACTGGCAGGCATTTTTTCTGCGTGATCTGCGGGGTACTGGCAATGTCAGCGCTGCCGCGCGTGCGTCGGGCAAATGTCGTTCTTTTTGTATGAACATCGGCGCCGCGATAAGGAGTTCGCCGCTGACTGGGCTGATGCGCTGGAAGAAGCCGCCGACAGGCTGGAGCTTGAAGCAGTGCGCCGGGCAGTTGACGGCGTCGATGAGGATAGGTTTTTCGCCGGAACGGTGATCGGCCAGACCACACGTTATTCGGATAAATTACTGATGTTCCTATTGCAGGCCCGCCGCCCGCGCCTGTTTGCGGCGCGTCTTCTACCTCAAATTTCGGGCCAAATCTCGGGCCAAATCTCGGGCCAAAATTCGAGTCAAAACACCAAACCAGATGATGCCAATTCAGATCGGAGTGAGCGCGATGACGGCGGAGCGGACGCCTTTACCATCGCTGCCCTTCGCCGAAGAATGGCGCGCTTGGATGCGCCGGACGAGCCCGCAGACAATTGACGCGTTTCTGGCGTCACTCAGCGCAGGTGAGGCCGACTGGCTGTTACACGCATGGGCGTTATGGGCACGAGACAAACAATTGCCGCCGCCGGGGACATGGCGCGTATGGCTGTTAATGGCGGGGCGGGGATTTGGCAAAACGCGGGCTGGTGCTGAATGGGTTCGCGCGCTTGCTGAAAGTGGAACGGCGGCGCAAATAGCGCTGGTCGGTGATACGGCGGATGATGTTCGCCATGTCATGGTCGAAGGTCCGTCCGGAATTCTGCGGATTGCCCCAAAGCAAACCCGTCCGGCATGGCGGCGTTCGCTGCGTAGTTTGGAATGGCCGAATGGTGTTGTCGGGCGGGCCTATTCGGCAGCTGATCCGGAACAGCTTCGTGGCCCAGAGTTTGACTATGCTTGGGCGGATGAAATTGGTAAATGGCCAGATCCGGCGGCTTGGGACAATCTTATGCTGGCTCTACGTGTTGGCGAAATGCCGCGATGTCTTGCGACGACAACGCCGCGCCCAAAAGCGTGGTTGCGAGCGCTTGCCAATGC
>JAACDV010000013.1 GCA_009936825.1 Bacteroidota bacterium
AAGACCCAGCACTTGGCGTCGCATAAGAAAGGACCTCCGCATAAGAAAAATCCTCCGCATAAGAAGGGTCCACCGTTTAAGAAGGGTCAGAATATGCATGAATCGGCTCGCTTATATGAAAATGTATTAGATATCCAAGCCTAATAATGGTGACAGAAGGCGGCATTAATGTGGCACGCCTCAATGGGTAGTCCAACAAATTAGGACATGATAGGTTCAGGTCAAGTTTGAATATATGTTTTAAAGACTGGAACTGTGACTGGACGGTGTGATTGAGCGCATAGTCTTACAGAACTCGCATGTGACCTCAATCATCCCTGAATCGGCAATCAAATCGGCAACCTGCTCGCCAGGCATTCGTTCCAGCACGGCTTCGACCTTTTCCGGACTGCACCGGCACTGATCAATCACTGGCGTTGTTGGTGCCACATGCGGTTGCAACGAATTGAACAGGCGGAATACCAGCGTTTCCGGGGCTAGATCAGGGTCAACCAGTTCATCGCGTTTAACCGATTTCAACAGTGTCTGCGCAGTGTGCCAGACATCATCCGCCTCCGCCCCCGATGTTAATGCGTCTTTGACATTGGAATTTTGTGTGCCGCCATCAACCGCGATGCGCTGCAGCATCAACGCGCTGGCTGTCCATTGCCCATCAATCAGTCCGGCAGCGGCGATGATCGCGCTATCCACCTGCTCAGAATTTGCAAACCACGCCATGGCAGCGTCGCTCAATGTGTCACCGGCAAGCTCAACGATACCCTGATAGCGGCCATTCTCGGTCCCCTGATCAACGGTGAAGGCCGCATAACCTTTGCCAAGAAGATCGGGAACACTGGCCGGCATTTGTCCCACAACATCATCTGCAACCGGGCTTTCCGCTGTATCATCAAACGCGGTATAGCCGCGCATCGCACCCGTTGAAGTCATATCGGCAAATAGCGTTTTGACATAGCCATCGCCCTTTGCCTGAAGCGTGAATACACCGTCAAATTTCATAAAAGTCGACAAGCAGGCCGCAATTGCCAGCGCCTCAGCCTGCAAGCTGGCCACCGCATACGGATAGCCATGACGCCCAAGAATACCCGTAACCGGCAAGCCAACCGACGCAAGCCGCCCCCGAACCAACGGCGCGGCCCCCCTTTCACCAACGAGATAGAATGGCAAAATCTGGTCGCCGGAAATAGCCATCAAAACCTCCTAAATCGCAAAACATCCCCAAAATTACGAACCAATAACGGAGGTCAAAAAGAGGATTTAAAAATGGGTGTCAAAGAATATGACCAAAAAAATTCAGACGAAGAACGAAGTCAAAAAATATAGGCCAAAAATTAGGGTTTGGGCCCGTTAAATCAGTTTCCCGACACACACCACGCCATGATGGCCTTTTGGGCATTCAACCTGTTTTCAGCTTCATCAAACACCGCTGATTGCGGGCCATCAATGACACCGGCGGTAACTTCCATTCCCCGCAGAGCTGGCAGACAATGCATGAAAATTGCATCAGCGGCGGCAACCTGCATCAAATCTTCATTTACCTGAAAGGATTGAAAATCCTGTAGGCGCGTGCCTTCTTCATCACCCATCGATACCCACACATCAGTCACGATGGTCTGGCTGTCAGCCACAGCTTCGCGGACATTATCATACAGGATGATGTTAGCGCCCTCGCCGCGGGCCCATGCCAGAGTTTCGGCGGACGGAGCATAGGCATCGGGACAGGCAATGCGCAGCTGAAAGCCAAAACGCGCCGCCGCCTCAATCCAGCTTTTAGTCACATTATTGCCATCACCAACCCAGGTTACAATCTGGTCCTGTAAACTGCCGTGCCGTTCAATCATCGTCAACAAATCGGCCATAATCTGGCAAGGGTGAGAGCGCTCGGTCAGCGCATTCACAACCGGCACCGTCGCATATTCGGCAAGCGTCGTTAGCATATCATGGCTGAAACAACGGATCGTGATAAGATCAACATAGCCCGACAGAACGCGCGCGGTATCTTCAATGGTTTCACCGCGGCCAAGCTGCATATCATTTGCCGAAAGCATCAGGGGGGTGCCACCAAGCTGGGTGACACCAACCTCAAAAGACACTCGGGTACGCGTTGACGGTTTTTCAAAAATCATCGCAACAGTTTTTCCAGCAAGCGGGCCGGGCATACCCGTCGATTGACCAACACTTGCAGAGGCTTTTGCAGATGTCAGGCCACGTTTCATTGCCGCCGCTTCATCCAGCATTGCCTGCAAAGTTTGCGTATCAAAATCACGGATATCGAGAAAATGTCTCATAATTTCATCCCTAGGCCACCTCGTCGCTAAGCCTTTATTCGGCTGCCAGTCCTTTTTCGAAAATCTGCACCGCCAATACAATCTCATCATCACTGACGGTCAGCGGCGGCAAGAACCGGACGGTGTTCTCCCCTGCAGGTACAGTTAAAAGCCTTGCCTCGCGAAGTGCTGCGACCAGCGCGCCCGCATCAACGGTATTATTGAGTTGAACGCCGCGCAAAAATCCTCGCCCCCGAATTTCAATAATCTTATCCGGATGACGGTCGGCAACAGCAGCCAGTAGGTCAGTCAACATATCCGCCCGGCGGCGAACATCTTTAAGAAAACCAGAAGCAGAGACTTCCGTCAGAATAGTTTCTGCAACCGCCATCGCCAGCGGATTTCCGGCAAAGGTGGAGCCGTGCGTTCCCGGCGTCATAGCATTGCCGACCTTGGTACTGGCAATCACTGCCCCTACGGGAAAACCGCCGCCAAGCCCCTTAGCCAGCGCAATAATATCAGGGCTAATTTCCGATGTCTCATAGGCAAACATCGTTCCTGTCCGCCCGATGCCCGTCTGCACTTCATCGGCAATAACCAGAGCACCAAACTCATCCGCCGCTGCCCGCACACCACGAAGATAATCATCATGGGCATTACGCGCCCCGCCCTCACCTTGAACCGGTTCAATCATCACCGCTGCAACATGGGGACCCATCGCCGCACGCAACGCATTTAGATTGCCAAACGACACATGCTCAAACCCGGCAGGCATCGGGCCAAAACCGGTCCGGTTCGCTTCTTTGTCAGTCGCGGCAAGCATACCAAGCGTCCGCCCATGAAAAGATCCGGTAGCGCATAAAATCGTCATTCTGTCGGGCTGTCCGCTTTCATGCGCCGCGCGGCGGGCAATTTTGACCGCGGCCTCATTCGCCTCCGCGCCCGAATTACAAAAATAAACCTGATCCAGACCGGACAGCTCGGCCAGCTTTGCTGCAACGCGCTCCTGGCCTGGAATCCGGTACAGGTTCGATGTATGCCACAAAAGTTCAGCCTGCGACTTTAACGCCGCAACCAGCGCCGGATGCGAATGCCCCAAAGTGTTAACCGCAATACCACTGCCAAAATCGAGATAGCGCGTGCCATCGTCAGTGATTAACCAGCTGCCATCTCCTCGCACAAAGGCCAAATCCGCACGGCCATATGTTTTCATAACTGCTGAAACATTGGGGGGGTCGGTCGGGGTTGGTGCCTGGCTGGTCATCATCTTTCCAACTTATAATAGTTGATCGGGGGGTAATAGTTGATCGGGAGTAATGGTTAATCGGAAGCTGCATAGTGGGCCGTCTAAGAACTCATATGTCCAAAAATTTAGGAGTTCCAAAAATCAAACCACCAGACCGCCAAATAAGCGCGCCGGTGGTTACATGAAATTGTCAATCGAGGCGGTAAATTTCGACATTTCAAGTGTTTTTGTCAAGGAGTTTGCTAGATTTCCAGAACAGCTAATCTTGAATGAAATGCTTGGCGAGGCGAAGGCTTTGCGATTGATAGTTTGATGTTGACCCTGCCGCTCCATAAAGTGCGTCCGGAATGGCAGCCATGGGCTCATAAACCAGACGGCAAACGGTTTGGCCTTCCTCGATTAAGAATGGCACATCATGCGAGCGCACCTCAAGAACGGCGCGGGTACGGCCCGCCCCCAGCTCCTCCATCCCAAAGCCCGGATCAAAAAACCCAGCATAATGCGCTCGAAACTCACCAACACGCGTATCATAAGCCCGCATTTCGGCAGCATGGTCGGGAGGAACGGTAACAAATTCACGGCTGGCCAGAATGTAAAATTCATCGGGGTTCAAAACGAGTCCGCCGGCGACCAGATCAGCCGTCGTCACCTGTTCCCAATAGGCATTCACCTCACAACTGGCCGGGGCACTTATATCAACAAGTCCAGCATGTTTGCGTGCGCGCCATCCAATAATACTGCTCCCCGGATCGGGGGTCAAATTAACGCTGAGCGCCACACCGTCGCGAATGTTCGGCGCATCACCATCACCGCCACGAACAAGACCGACCTCGCGTTGTAACACCTCCATCGCAGCGTCAGACATTTGTATCGGCCCCCGCCTAAAACGCAACTGCGACAGACATGATCCCGGATGAACAAGGACCGAGAAGGTACGCGGAGAAATTTCGGCATATAGAGGGCCGTTATACCCGGCAGCAACAGATTCAAATTCGGTTGAGCCATCAGTTATAAGGCGGGTGAAAACATCAAGTCGACCAGTGGAACTTTTCGGATTTGCCATCGCCGATAAATCGTCTGGGAGGCGCAGGCTCTCCTGAAGTTCAACAATGTAGACGCAGCCGCGTTCCAGCACTGCCCCCCCCTTAAGGTCGATCGTATGCATGGCAAATTTATCGAGCTTGTCACCAACATTGGTTCCCGTACCGGGCAAAAAGGATGAGCGCACCCGCCACCCTCTCACACCAAGACGAAGATCAATACTGGCGGGCTGCATCTGAATGTCGCGCAACGGCTCATCCGCCACAATCTGCCCGGCAGCCAGCGCTGCACGGATTTGCTGAACTGGCAGAATTCCGTCAGCATCAGTCAGATTTTTACTCCTATTTCCACTCATAGCCATGACCTCAATCTGCCCCCTTACCTTTGCCAGACTTAACTTTATCTGACCTAGCTTTTTAGGCGATACCCTGACGCAAGAACACGATAACACAGCAATCCCAGAACAATATTCACCGCCGTAAGGACTATAAGACCAGTCATTATCGGGCGATCACCCACGCCGATCAATCCTGACCGAAACCCATCAATCGCATAAAACACAGGGTTTAGTGTCGCAATCGTATCAAAGGGTGCCGGCAGTCTTTCAACCGAATAAAATGTTCCCGACAGAAACGCCAGCGGCTGAATTATGAAATTCGTGATGGCGGACATTTCATCAAATTTATTGGCCCAAACTCCCGCCAAAATTCCTGCCAGAGACATAAAAAGTGACCCCAGCACAAGAAAAGTAATAAGGGTTAGAAATGCGCTCAAGGGCTGCTCAGGAATGCCAAGGTCAGCAAACGGGCCAAGCACGACCAGCGCCGCCAGCCCGACAGCAATCCCGCGCGACACGCCGCCAGCAGCCAAACCGAACAGCAATTCGCCCGGCCCTAGCGGCGGCATCAGCAGGTCAATAATATTACCCTGAACTTTTGATACCACCAGCGATGATGATGAATTTGCAAAAGCGTTCTGCAACACCGCCATCATCACCAGACCCGGCACCAGAAATTTAACAAAATTAACATCACCGGCCAAGCTTCCGGACAACTGCGTGCGCTCCCCAATAGCAACGGCAAACACCATCAGAAACAACAGCGACGTAATCACCGGTGCGCCAACAGTCTGCATCCCGATTTTGGCAAAGCGGTGGACCTCGCGCACATAAAGCGTCCAAAGCCCGACCCAATTCACCCGCCCGATCTGAACCGGCCTTACTGGGTAATCCGGCGGAAGGGGCGATGCCACTGATGAAGGTTTACGTGAATTCATGGCACGGAAGATAAAGCGGCAGAAGGCAAAGCGCAATGACTACGATATGATAGACCTTCGTTAGAGACATTGGGGCCTATAATGAAAATGGTAGTATCATCGGGTTGTGGTCTCATCGGGCAACTGCTGGTATGGTGATTACAACATTCACCCGAACCATCCGGTATTTCAGCTAGGCATTTACATTGCGGGAAGGCGATAGCAGGCAATGGCAAAAACCCGCACTCCTGCCGAACGGCGGCTGATGAACAAAGCGGTGCATTATCTTGGCCGATACACCGCCTCTCAATCCCGGCTTCGTGAGGTTTTGGGGCGCTTTGCCGTCCGCAAACTTGCCGAGCATGACCCCGAAACAGTAAAGCAGGCAATGGATCAGGTGGTTGCTGACTGTGTTCGCCTCGGCTATGTCGATGATGCGGCATATGCGATGGTGCAGGCACGATCCAAGCGGCGCAGCGGGCGCTCGGCAATGGCGATACGGCGTAGCCTACAGATGCATTCGATTGATCCTGAACTGATCGATTCAGCCCTAATCAGTGCAGATGAAGATTTGGAAGATGGCGATATGGCCGCGGCCTTGCGGTATGCGGCACGGCGGAGATTAGGCCCCTATTTCAAAAATGAGCTGGATGAGGGTGCTATCCGACGCCAGCTTGGATCTTTCGCGCGTGCCGGATTTTCGCTGGCAATTGCGCGCCAGATTATGGCCCTGAACGGCCCTGATGCGGCCGACGAAATGGCAAACACCTTGCGCCGGTAATAGGTCCGGTCGGTCTGCCCCTGAAGATTCTGAAAATTTTGCTGATCAAGACTGGAAACAGGATTGGCCGGGTCTTGGCTCTTGCTGAATCCAGCGTCATCAGACTAACATAAGGGCAGTTGTTAATGGCGAATCGTATTCATCCATGGTTACACGGCATTGATAAACGATGGCACCGGTTTGGAGTAAAACCGAATGAGTCAGGATAAGATGTTCCCGCCCAGCGCCAACACCGCGGCGAACGCGCTGATTGATGATGATGGTTATCAATCCATGTTTGCAGAATCAATTGCCGACCCGGATGCTTTTTGGGCCCAGCATGGCAAACGCATCGATTGGATCAAACCCTATCAGCAGATCAGCGACGTATCCTACGACGCCAGCGATCTTCACATTAGCTGGTATGGTGATGGTACGCTGAATGCCGCCGCCAATTGTCTTGACCGACATCTGGAGACGCGCGGGGATCAGACTGCCATCATCTGGGAGGGCGACGATCCGAATGACCATAAAACCATCACCTACCGCGAATTACATGAACAAGTTTGTAAATTTGCCAATGTACTGAAAGCTGAAGGGGCGAGCAAAGGCGACCGGATCACCATATATATGCCAATGATCCCGGAAGCCGCTGTGGCGATGCTGGCTTGCGCGCGCATAGGCGCAGTGCATTCGGTGGTGTTCGGCGGATTTTCGCCCGACGCGCTTGCTGGCAGGATCAGGGATTGCGATTCCAACATGGTCATCACATCTGATGAAGGCGTTCGCGGCGGTAGGCCAATTCCGTTAAAGGCCAACACCGACGCGGCGCTGGACTCATGTCCGGACTGCAACAAGGTTCTGGTGGTGCAGAGGACCGGCGGCAATATCAACTGGGTTGATGGCCGTGACGTCTGGTACCATGAAGCGATGGACGCGGCATCAGCCGATTGCCCGGCTGAAGAAATGAACGCCGAAGATCCGATGTTCATCCTCTATACATCCGGATCAACCGGCAAACCAAAGGGGGTTCTTCACACTACCGGCGGCTATATGGTCTATGCCTCGATGACGCATCAGTATGTTTTTGATTATAAGGATGGCGACGTTTATTGGTGTACAGCGGATGTGGGCTGGGTGACGGGTCACAGCTATATCGTTTACGGACCACTGGCCAATGGTGCCGTAACCCTTATGTTTGAAGGTGTTCCAACCTATCCCGACATTCGGCGATTCTGGCAGGTTGTGGAAAAGCACAAGGTGAATATTTTCTACACCGCGCCAACCGCCATTCGCGCCCTGATGCGCGAGGGCGACGGACCGGTGCAGCAAACTGACCGCTCTTCGCTCCGCCTACTTGGCAGCGTCGGAGAACCGATTAATCCTGAAGCTTGGATGTGGTATCATGATGTTGTTGGCGAAGGCCGCTGTCCAATCGTAGATACATGGTGGCAAACAGAAACTGGCGGGATCATGATCACCCCGCTTCCAGGGGCAACCGCTACCAAGCCCGGCTCGGCAACACGGCCGTTTTTTGGAGTGCAACCAGTGCTGGTTGATGGCGAGAACAATATTCTGGAAGGTGCTGCTGACGGCAATCTGTGTATTAACCAGTCATGGCCCGGACAAATGCGTTCGGTATATGGCGATCATCAGCGATTTTTCGATACCTATTTTGCCACCTTCCCCGGACGCTATTTTTCTGGCGATGGCGCGCGCCGTGACGCCGATGGCTATTACTGGATTACCGGACGTGTCGATGATGTGCTGAACGTATCGGGCCACCGAATGGGGACGGCCGAGGTTGAATCTGCCCTTGTTGCCCACCCGCAAGTTGCCGAATCCGCCGTGGTCGGATATCCGCATGATATCAAGGGCCAGGGCATCTACGCCTATGTCACCTTGATTGAAGGGTGTGAGCCAACTGATGCACTGGCTGCGGAATTACGGCAATGGACGCGCAAACAGATTGGTCCGATTGCAACGCCTGACCTTTTGCAATGGGCGCCGCAATTGCCAAAAACGCGATCCGGAAAAATCATGCGGCGAATCCTGCGCAAGATTGCCGCCAATGATTATGCCGATCTTGGCGATACATCAACATTGACCGACCCGGCTGTGGTAAGCGATCTAGTTGATAACCGCCAGAATACGTAGCCAAGAGTTCCCCCCAATTAAGGGGCGGGGAAATAATTGAAGAATTTTTGCGGCCTAGTCGATTTGCAATTCAATTGCGCGGCAAACGGCATGTACACGGTTACGGGCACCAAGCTTACCGCGTAGGCTTTTGATGTGATGTTTCACTGTCACTTCGCTAAGCACCAGCATTTCAGCCATTTCTTTATTGCTTAATCCGGCACGAAGCCCGGCCAGAACATCACTTTCCCGCCCTGTTAGTCGAAAATTATTGCCAGAGTCCGACAGAACTCGGTCCGCAAAACTAGAGGTATTCATCCCCATATTGGTGGGAAAGTAAATCTCGCCAGCACCAATCAATCTTAACACACCAACGAGTGCATCTACACTCATATGATAAGGCAGAAAACCAATGCCACCAGCTTTGATAATTTCCCGGTCCGCGCCTCTGGCAAGTTTAACACCCGTTGCCGCTATATGGACATCATGGTGACATTTTTCCTTGAAATCCCGCAATGAATGAATCCCGTTGATATCCTGCATTTCGAGATCAAACACCACAACATCGAGGGATTCACACTCATTGGCGATCTTCAAACTTTCAGTGAAGCTTGCCGCAGTTATGATGTTCATTTCACGATCCGCAACCGCCAGATGCTGACCAGCGAAAGCACGGCTGAGACTGTTTGCATAAGCAAGAAGGATATCCATGTTTGCAGTCCATCTTTTTG
Source organism: Bacteroidota bacterium (assembly GCA_009936825.1). The sequence continues at coordinate 9,433 of JAACDV010000013.1, forward strand.
GTAAAGAGTGAATAATTACTCAACTCTAGAATGATTTTGGACTGACCGCCTTATGTTTATTGTCAATAATTCAACCTATTAGCGTGTTAGACTATTAGATTCAGTCTCCGCCAATGGTCATTTCTAAATTCACACTGGCGGTTATGGCCGATCTGTCATGAAGCGGATCAGCGGATGAAACTTTTTTATCCGTGATAGAAAATACAATCTTTGGTTTATACTTCCTATCCGGTGTAAAGCTGATGTCAGCTTGAGTTCTGCGGGTTTGGACGAGATGCGGCCTAACAAGATAAATCAGGCTAGTGTTAAAGCGTTCTCTGACATAATCGCGGCGCAAACGAACCTTCGTCTTATCCCATGCCATCTGCATTGCGATGCCAAGTGACCATTCGCGGGAGCTAGGGGCAACGGTCGCTGGCACAGTATTTCGGGTCTTGCGTGCCAGGGTAATCCAGCTGCTGAAGTCTGGATTTGCTGAGAATCCTAAACTATAGCCGCTCGACTGGTGACGCTGTCTGCCATTTCGTGAAACCACGTCAAGCCGTCCAAGTTTGAAGGATGAGACAAATTGGTGATTATGCTGCCACGACCATAGCGCGCCGTATTGTCGATGGCTCTGGGAACTAGCCGACATATCTTTACCCCGATGAAAGCTGCTCAAGCCTTGCTCGCCGGTTAGGTGAAGCCGGTATTTGGCACCTATCCGGCGTATAGCTGCCAAGCGCAACGACGCCCCAAACCCGGTAAATCCACTGCGCGATGGTTGGCGGCGAAATATCATCGTAACAACATCAAATGACCAGTTCCCTCCTGTCCGATGCAACTGGTTCAACTTCACATACGTCCATATATCGATGCCGCTATCGCGAACAACCGGCAAATGAAATAAGGCCTTTGGATTACAAAGACCGGGCAGTTGCAGACACTGTAAATATAGCTGTGAGCCAATTTCAGCTTTAATGCCGGCCACCCGTGATCTATCCAGTAAGGATGGCCGATAGCCCATAATTGCGCCAATCGTGACACTGCGACGCCACGGGCCATCGCACTCCGCCCGAAGCCTATCGCGGCGCCGGAGCATTTGCGGATCATTGGTCAAATCGGTCACCAGAACAAGATGGCGGCGCGCAAGATAGCATCGCTTTGACTCAACCGCCGCAAACGCAGTAGGAAGGCGGATGGTGACTGATTTCGGATAAAGCGCCGCACTGCTGCTGGCCAATTGATAGGCCTCGGCGGCGCGTGACATCTTCAACAGTGATCTAATCTGCAACAAAAGTCCGGTTTCTGAGAGGGGAGCCACCCGAATTTGCCCCTCCTGCACCGAGGCTTCGGCTGTTGTCCTGTCTGCAGCAAAACCCGTTATTGGCATGAATGAGGGGAAAATCAGAAGCCAGAAAATCAGAAGCCAGAACATAAAAAGGACGCCCTGAAATGATCGGGCACATGATCGGG
>JAACDV010000110.1 GCA_009936825.1 Bacteroidota bacterium
GGCGCTGGCATACGGAAATGATATTGATGATCGCATCACGACTTATAATACCGAGATCACCGATTACACTACAACATTAGCAGATTTTGAAGACAAAATTGCCAGTCTGAGAATACAATATGTGAACCAGTTCGCCGCTATGGACAGAGCGGTTGCAGGTTTGGACAGAACAAAAGAAACGTTGAACTCGATGATGGAAAGCTGGAAAGGCTCAATGAGCGGCTAATTTCGGCAGACCTATCTATATTAGCAGACCTATCTTTTTTGGCAGACCGGTCTATGTTAAAGGAATGGGTCTATATTAAGGACCTATCTTTTATTCTGAACTTGGCTTTTTTGGATCTGGCGCGGGTCTAGATAAAATCTAGAAAGCTGGATTGCTTTCTTACCAATTCTCCAAACGCCTCCAAATTCTCGTCATCTTCCAGCCGCCAGCCTGCCGGTGCAGATTGCTGTTGGTTGGAGCGCAGCCTATACACATAGGCTCTAAAAGATTTTCTGATCAAATCTTCCGAATATTCCACCTGCTTTACCGGATCCTCGATCGAGCCAAACAAAGGCTTCATTTTTCTGGGAATGCCAACCCGCTCCGAATACAGACGGAAATGCGTAAATCCATCGAGTAAAGGTACTGCATTTTCTCCAGCTTCTATTTCGCCCAGAAACTCAATTAACAAAGCAGAGCTTGCGGCAAGCAACTCCGGGCTGATCTCCGCATAGGTTTCTGACAAGCCTTCGGCGTATTTCTTCACCGCAGTTTCCATGGGAAATTCTGAACCAAGATATTCAGAGGCGATGCGACACACAGCAATTTCGAAAATCCAAGGGGGACAATACACCGGAAAAAACCAATAAAAATTGTTTGAACACAGTGAATATATTCCAATTTTTTACTTTTGCAAGTAAATCTATTCAAAATCCTTAATTTTTTACAAATAATTTCAATGATTTAACAAATTTAATTTTTTTTCTAACAGTTTTTGCACGGCGTCGTTAACGGGGGTGACAGGCTCACTTCACCGATGTTGGGCCGCTAACTTAAACGCCACAACACTCGGTAAAACAACAGGAGACGACAATGGCTCTTTCAGTAAATACAAACGTCGCGGCTCTTAGCGCTAGCAATGCAGCCAGTTCAGTTAACCGTTCAATGGAAGCTTCCATGAACCGTCTTTCCACAGGCATGCGCATCAATGCTGCACGTGATGACTCTGCCGGTCTGGCAATTGCATCACGGCTAACAGCTGAGGCCCGCGGTCTCGACATGGCAGCACGTAATGCTGCCGACGGTCAGGCACTCCTCGACACAGTAGAAAGTGCACATGCTGAGGTCGGTGCGATCCTTCAGCGGATGCGTGAACTTGCTGTTCAAGGTGCAAGTGACACCAACGGCACAGTCGATCGCGAAGCGATCGTAACTGAACTGGATGCAATGATTGCAGAGATTGACTCCATTGCTGCAGACACCAAATGGGCCGGCAAAGATCTTATCTCAGCAGCCAATACATTCGTTTTCCAGGTTGGTGATGAAGGCGATGAGACTATCACGGTAACTACAAGTTTAGTGGCTTCGACAGCTCTGTCCGTTGATGGGACGTCTTCGTTGACGGCGGCTGGTGAATTCACAACCTTTATCGACACTGTCGACTCGGCGATCGCAGATATTGCATCTTACCGGGCAGATTATGGTGCAGTCAGCAACCGTCTGGACCATGTAATGTCCCACCTTGCAACAAATTCAGAAAGCGTGAAATCTAGCCTTGGCCGTATTCAGGACACAGATTATGCTGCTGAAACAACAAATCTTGCAAAGGATCAGATCCTGCAACAGGCAGCTACTTCAATGCTTGCTCAGGCAAACGCTTCAAAGCAGACAATTCTGTCACTGATCCAAGGTTAATTAGCCTTAAGGTTAAAACCTCAAAAACCAAAGGGCTCGCCTCAGGCGGGTCCTTTTTTGTTGCTTTGGCGTTTGAGTTATATCTTCACTTGGCTTTTGTTTTTATGGCACGCTCAATCTGATCTCCGACATAGTTGAGAACGGACCGCCAACTCCCTATGTCCTGTTGCCGGACCAATTTAATGCTGCGGTACCATGCATTCGATTTTTTATCCAAACCCCAGCGCCAATCAGGCCAGAACGGAACCATAAGCAAAGTCGGCCTGCCAAGTGCGCCGGCCAGATGCACCACGCTGGTATCAACGCTAACGATTAAATCCATATGCTCGCAAAGCGCCGCCGTATCGGAAAAATCACCAATGAGTTGATAATGCGTCTTCACATCATTGCGGATGGCTAGCGCTGCATGGTCAGTGTCCCGCAACTCTTTCTGAAGCAAATGATATTCGGCGCCAACTGGAAGATTTTTCAGAAACTCAGTCATATTCAGACTGCGGCAGCCATCATTGGCATGGTCGGAATTTCCGCTACACACAAATCCAACACGCAGTTTATCAGAGGCGCCAAGAATGCTTTCCCATTTTTCAATGCAGGCCGCAGGAGCGCTGAGATATTTTTGTGGCGCGGGGATATCATCCCACTGATCCGCAGTCAGATATGGCAGGCTCAACAACGGGCAGTGATGGTCAATTTTACCCACATTTTCGCCAACGCTGACCAGCTTTGCATCCGTATCCAGTGATTCCATCAATGAAAAGAGCGCGCGCGGAACGGCAAGGGTTACCTTAGCACCATTTCCTTGCAGAAACTTTATAAAGCGGCATGCCATGATGGTATCGCCAAAGCCCTGTTCGGGATGCAGCAGAATATGCTTTCCCTCAATATCGTCTAACGCATCCAGCAGAGGTTCAACACCCCGATAAGACGGCAGCAAACTGGCCTCGCGGTTGAACCGGCTTTCATAATATTTAAACCCCGCCTTATATTGCCCCTGCAAAAGCAAACACATGGATTTGTTGAACCGCACCGACTTTTTTTCAGGGTCTATTTTCTCCAGCTTATTGAACACCTCAATTGCTTCATCAATCTTGCAAAGCCGTTCAAGAACCACGCCCCTATTTCGGTGCAGAGAAAAATCATCCGGAAAATGCGTTAGAGTTTCGTCGATGTAAGCCAGAGCTTCTTTCATCAGACCAAGACGGAAATAGCAGTTTGCGCGCAATTCCATTATATCGCGAAGTGTCGGGTCAAGGCTTAGCGCATGATTAGCGGCAAGAATGGCCAAATCAAACTGATCGACTCCCATAAAACCATGGCACAGCAGCGACATAATCCTAGAATCATTCGGGGCTACATTTGCCATCGTGCGCGCAACTTCGAGAAACTCATCCATTTTCCTGTTTTTGAACAGGGCATGACATTGCAACTGACCTGCGCGCAAGTCTCTGGGATTTCGCTTGAGCAATAATGTTGTATTTGCCAGTGAAGCATCCCAGTTTTCTTGCTTCAAAAATATTTCGGATTGAGCAAGCAGCGCTTCACGGTTGGACGGTTCATCAAACAGAATTTTCTGGCAATATGACAGTGCCCGCTCATATTCGCCCCTCTCTAGATGCAGTCCGGAAAGCGCAATAAGTGTCGATAGATTGTCTGGGCGCAAGTGCATCGCAAATTCGAGTTCGGCAATTGCGCTCTCAATATTCCCCATGGCGATCTGAATTTGACCGCGCTTGATAGGAAATTTGTCATCCCCTAAATCAGTAAGGTTTTCATGCGACAGCACAACCAGCGCCTCATCCGCCCGGCCGTGCTTTATCAACAGGTCTGCTAGATGAAGTGACGCTTCGGTAACCCATGGCGCATCCTGAATAATGAGTTTGAAAATGCCTTCGGCTTTCTCAAACTTTCCCAAATCAGTGCAGCAAATTCCAAACAGATTCAGCGCCTCGAACTCTATGTCATGCTCTTCAAAAAACTTTACATAAGCATCATGGGCACCTTGGATATCCCCTGCGAATTGCCGGTCAATGATGGCGTTTAAATCGCTGGTGGGCGGTGTGTTTGCGGGCTTTTGTGGAAAACCTATATCGTCCATTTTCTCTTCTTTCGCTAGAAACCTGAACCTCCTAAACAGCAAAATCTGTGCCACGCCCTGCGGCGCGCTGCGTTTTATGATGCAAAGCTGGCTTTCCGCCCACCAAATTTACCGCCGCATCTTTGATACATCCTGATGGCATGAAGTTTGCTTAAAGAGGGAAGGATTTTTTCATCCACCTCACAAAGGGAGATACATGATGTCTTATTCACACCTCGCTATTACAGTCCTGTTTGACGGGTCTTTGGAGCGTCTGGGTACGTGTCTTAAAAGCATCGGCTCGCAGGTTATGCCGGCAAATACCAAAGTCAGCCTGTTGGTGGCGCATCGCAGTGACGAGATTTCTGTTGCCCAACTGCAGCCGCATTTAGACAACACCGACATAAAGGTCCAACTTGTCGAAATAGATGATCCTCACAATGATAGCCTGATCTACCGGAACCAATCCATTGCCGCCCTCACTGCCTCAATTCCGCAAGACGCAGACTGGGTTTGGCTTTTTGATGAAACGACTCGCCTCTATTCAAAAACGTCGTTGATAACGGTTGATGAGACGATCATGCGGTCTAACGACGCTGATTTTGATTTCATCCATCTTTGCCGTGCAAGTCGTTCAAACGATACCGGACAGCTTGAGGTCAGCAACGCAGTCAAGCTTTGCGAAGATCATGGCTATCATGAGATCTTTGGCAATATGGCATCTATGGCGTTGAAAACAGAGGTTTTGAAGAACGCATTTGGACATTATTTTCAAGAGCATGTCAGTCTAGCCGTTACAACTGACACTGACCTGACAGAATTCACCCATACGAAGTTTCTTTATCTGGCGCTTTGCGAGGGCAAGGCTGCCCTTTTGGATCGCAAGATTGTTGAAACCCAACTCAGCAAATTTGACGAAGCTGCTGGTGACACTCTGGACATGACATCCTTCACCCTTATACAGGATTTGATCAATCTTGGTGAGGCAATTACTTTTAAACCCCGGTGGAGTCCGAAATTCTTTAGATGCAATGAATCCTCTCTTTGGACAGAAACTCTGAAGCAGCAGGTCATAGTGCTGAATGGTTTGGATGAAACTTCCAATGCCTTTGATCAGGTTGCAGTAGGATTTATTGATAACTGGCAGGAGATTTGGCAGCTAGTAGATTTTATCAAATGCGAGAAGACCCAAGACCTACTCAGAAATTTGGTGAAAGATGCTCTTGGGAAAACACTCGATTGTCTGCGGGATGAGCGCCGTGATAAAAGTTTACTTCATGAGTTTCTGCGAATTGAAATCGAAAATCAGGATATCTATCCAACAACGACCATCAATCTTGACGCTGGCGATGCGGCGATTAAGCTAACCGCCTGATCACGGCAAGGTGCCAATCCTCAAGGCACCTGACTTCAAGGTGCCTGACCCAGGGTTCGAGGAGCGTAATCTGAGCCCCGCTATCTGGATCAATATTTGAAGACAAAACAACAAAGCCGCGCTTGCATAGCGCGGTTTTTTTCATGAGGGATGGAGAAATAGTAGGGAGAATGACCCGTCTGTTGGCCCGAGTTTTGGTGTTGGTTAGCCTTAAGCTATCAGATCGAAAAGGCTCAGCTGGCTGATTCTAGCGAAGGTCTTCTGGGCCGTTTCCTTGTTCAGCAACAGCATCTGAAGATCGGTGACAATTTTAGCCAGATCGGCATCTTCCATCTCACCAATATTTTCAGTCAGGGCCATCTGGCGATTTTCCAATACACCCCGTTGGTTGTCGGCCTTGTTCATCTCGGCACCAACCCACGCCCGCTGATCGGCAAAATGCGCCGCTGCCTTGCGAAGATCGTCAATTGGCATGGTTGATCCGTTACCAGCCTTCAGTTCAGTCACCATAGTCTTCAGCGTGTCAAAAATGGTGGTAACTCCACCAGCACTATTTGGCACACGCTCAAAGACAGTTGCACCGTCCAACGTGGTTTGCAGGCGCATGGCATTGGAAATTTTTACCTCGTGAACACCGCGATCCCCAGTATAGTCGACATTGCCTTCGCTATCGGTCTCGAACGGTTTTTCACCGACTTTAAAACCACCAAAAATGGCTCGGCCGCTGCTATCCGATGAATTTGCAATGTCACGGATGTTGTTCAGCAATCCTTCAATTTCAATGGCAATGGACTGTCGGCCATCGCTATTGCTGTCCGAAGCTGCCTGCAAAGCAAGCTCATAGCTGCGCGTTGTCAAATTGCTGACCTGTTCAAGCGCGGTTTCAGTCAACGATAGCTTTACATAGCTAAGATCAATATTGCGGATAAACTGTTCGGTCTGACCTAGCTGATCGCCAACGACCATCACCCGTGCAGCCAACACCGGATCATCAGAGGGATCAACCAGTCCTTTGCCGGTGGCAACCTGTTCCTGTTTCTTTTGAATTTGATTGGTAAGATCAGCAAAACTCTCAATAGATTGCTGCGTGAACACCTTATTACTAACTTGCATTATCTTACCTTTTCAAAAATTAGTGCCCCGGAATTACATATCCCGGACCTGCTCAAACCTAAACCGCGTCCAAAAGAACCTGGAAAATCTCACGCGCTGCGGACAAAATTCTGGCCGATGCCTGATATGCCTGCTGCTGCTGAATCAAATTGGCAGCTTCACTATCAAGGCTAACTCCTGAGAAGGATGACTCCACCTCGATGCTTGCATCGCGCAGTTGTTTTGCTGCTTCGTTCGTTGCCGCCGTTGACTGAAGCGTTGAGCCAATTTCCGAGATCATTCCAGCGAAAACTTCTTGAAACCCGCCACGACCATTCGATGAATTCTGCAAATCCGTAAGTGCCAGCAAGTTCCTAGCATCACCGTCGGCGTTACTATTCGCAGAGATGAAAAATTCATCATTGGCAATCAGACTGCCCGAAAAATTTACATTCAATCCAACTGCCGAAGCCACCTGCTCGCTATCAAGCGTCCGGGTAGCCAGCGATGTGCTGGTGGCGGTGTCGATAAATTCTACCGTTCCAGCGCTTGCATCCAGAACTTTTACGGTGACGTCCCGGGGCAAAACCGGAGTGCCCTCGGGCAGCGTATCATAACTCGCCGCCAGCTTGCGCGCTCCGCCCCCATTAACAAGGATCAACAATTCTTCATCGGGAAGGTTGGTAAGAGTGATCCGCTCACCAACTGCGCTTGCACCAGACACACTTGCAGACATCGTCGCGGACCCGTCTGACAAGGTCGCGGAAATACGCGCACCATTGATGGTAAGCTCAAAACCATAGGTCGAAAAACCAGCAACCGTCTGCAAAGTGCCAGTACCGCCTGCCGTTAGACCAAAAGCGGTTGCCGCGGTGGAATTGCCGCTAAGATTACTCTCCGAAAGGACAGAAATATTGCTGGATGAAATGGTTCCGCTGGTTGATGACACATATAAAACTTTGTCTTTTCCGAAGAAAGCGCGAAGCCGACCTTCTTCGCCCCCGGTTACGACAACCTCATCATCCACCATGCTGATCTGATATTGATTATTCTCAAAGGAAACAGAGACGCTGGTTCCATTAGCCGGAATGCTGGACACCGCAGTGCCCGTCAACGCTGCGATAGGCGCATCATCCCGAAACTTTTTGATCATCGCGGCAGCCACATCAGCGTGCGATGCGTCCTTGCCAAAATCAGTAACAGTGACGGTTTTGGAAACGCCTTCAACGGTCAACGTGTAGGACGAGGTGTCATAATGTGCCGCTTTGCCGTCGGAGGCCGAGATGGTGGCATCAATATCGCCAAGCCGCAGAAAGTCAAACGTGCCGCCGGCGCCACTCACCGTTGATGTAATCAAGTTTTCCGTTGAGGTCGATTTATGACTGACCCCAACGCCAAGATAACCGCCATCGGTATTCAAATAGGTGCTGTTGTAAAGCGCCGCTGCATCAAACCCGTTCGCAACTGTAAGCAAACTTGCCTGATCGCTAGCGCTGAGCGCACTACCAGCAATGTGGCGACCCTCACGCGTGAAAATCTGAATGTTTGACGCGGTGGTTTCCTGCGCCGTCAACTCGGCTGTGACCGTTGAACCTGAACCGTAAGTGACGGTTCCGCTGACAAAATCATTAGAGCCAAGGGAGATGGATAAAGCACCACCACTTCCAGCCGCCTGACCACCAAGATCGGCAAGAGAGACGGAGCTACCGTCACCCAATGTTCCAGTGATCGCACCAACATTCAAGAGATCGGCTATTTCACTAGCATTGGGCCAACCGGTACCAGTGTCGGAAAACGATGCGTGATTTAGTGAAAATGTGGCGGTGGTCTGATTTCCGCTGGCATCTTCGCTAACCAAAACCATACTGCTGACAGTTGACAGGCTGTCGTCAGCGATGGTGAATTTGGCAACGCTTTGCTGAAAAAGACTGACAATATCAAGATTATCGATATTTCCCGGAACAACCGAAACAGCGCCATCCGTCAGAAAGCTTGTCGAGGCAATGGTAGAAATACTGTTTCCGAAAAGTGACTTAACGTCATCAAGGCCGCTGGCAGCCGGCCCGGTGGTATCAGTGACAACCAGATCAGCGGTACTGGCATTACTACTGCCGGAATACACCAGACGCGTCGATGCAGCGGCAAATTCTTCACCGCGCTGCAAGGCGAAAGTCATACCTTCGGCGGCGGCGCGCGTCGGATCAATGATAATCTGATCACCATCAAAAGGCTCACCAAAGAACCGCAGAGTCATTCCGGGTAATGTTGCAGTCGCACCACCAGTCGCCAATTTAGTGCCTAAACGATCCGTTGCTGTCCATTTACCCGTGGCATCGGCATAGGTAAAAGTGACCGCTTTAGGCGCAATACTGGAGATGTCGTCAACATCCACTTCGGCATAGGATTGGCCAACATTGGACACGCCAATTTCAACAATCGGCCGGTTTGAAAGAAACAGGTCACCACCCTGATTACCATCAAGATTCAGGCCCTTGTGGTGAACTTCATTCAATTGCTGCGCAGTTGAAAAAGCCAGCTCATCTATTTCCCCCTGCGTTTCAAAAACAGTTCGATATCCATCAGAATACCCTGCCAGACTGCCATTTATAATCTGATTTGTGGTGGTTTGCTGACCGGGCAAACCAACTTTGTAAACCAGCCTGTTATCAACATTTTCCATGCTAATATTAATGGACCGGCTTGCTTCAACAATTTTAGGACCGGCAATTGACTGGCCAAGACGAATCGTTGCCCGGCCCTGATTATCCAGAGTAACGTTGACTTGCGCATATTTGCTCATCTTATCGATCAGTTTGTCGCGATTATCCAACAGCGACTTTGATGAACCGCTGTCAGAACTAGTCAGCTGACTGTTCACATTGGCAAGCGAGGTGGCTAATCCGTTCAGATCGCTAACACCTTGACGCGCCTGTGTTGCCAGACCTTCTTTTAGCGAGCGAAGTGTGCGCGCAACTTCATTGAAGTTTTCAGCAACCGCCTCACCGCGCTTTTTGGCAACAATACGCGGCCCCATCTCGGCCGGTAGATTACTGATATCGTGAAGACCGGCGAAGAATTGCTCCAACGAGGTCCCGATATTGCTGTCCCCAGGCATAAGAATGGCCTGTATCTGCTCAAGGGCCCGCAAATAGGTGGTCGATGTCTCGGTGCTTGCGGTGGCGTCACGAACCTTATTCAGCAGAAATCCATCAAACGACCGTTTGACGTCATTTACCCTGACACCCAGACCAGCGTTGCTGCTGACGCCCTAAACATCACCGCGAATACCGCTGACCTCATGCAGGTCTGCTTCCCGGCGCTTATAGCCTTCAGTATTCACATTGGCGATGTTCTGGCCAGTGACAGCCAGCGCCCTGCGATAGGATTGAAGACCAGACCGGCCAATGTCAAACAGGTTGGACATACCCTATTTCACCTGTCCTTCACACTGGCGGATAAGCGCTTCGGCAATGCCAAGATTAACCTGGCCCGCCATGCTGTTCGAATATTCGCGATCAAGCATCTCTTCATAAGTGGATTTTGCATTGCTACCGAAAAGGTCTTCGGCAAGCTTTGCTGAGCGCGCCTGTTTCAAAAACTGATTCAAAAAGATCGCTTCAAATTGCTCGGCTGCATCACGAAGTTCCGAATTGGGAGCAGGTGCAGGCATATGCGCGTCTTCGGCGGCATGACGAACCGCATCAAACATATTTGACATATCCATATTCATTTTTGCAGCTCCCTAGATCACAATAATTTCAGCACGAAGCGCGCCAGCTTCACGAAGCGCCTCAAGAATTGCCACCAGATCAGCAGCACCGGCACCAACGCCATTAATCGCATCAACGATATCGGAGAGCTCGGTTCCCGGATCAAAAACAAAGGCCTTCGCCGGTTCTTCTTCAATGGTAATTTCGGTGTCATCTACCGCGGTAATTTCACCCGGTGCTACGACAGCGCCTTGCGCATTCTGGGCAACATTATTCGCCTGGAAAACGTCCTTATCTTCATTAACCCGCACCGTCAGCGATCCATGCGTTACCACCGAAGGTGTAACCCGCACATCACCACCAATGACGATGGTGCCAGTCCGTGAATTCACGATGACCTTTGCTGCGGGCATTGCCGGGTTAACCTCGATATTTTCCAAAAGACTAATGAAGGAAACTTTTTGCGACGGGTCGGACGGGGCGCGAACCTTAATCGAAGACGCATCTAGCGGCACCGCAACCTGTGGGCCAAAAACATCATTCACAGCGTCGGCAACCCGCATCGCAGTGCTGAAGTCCGCCTGATGCAAATTTAGCAAAATATTTTCGTTTGATTGAAATGGCGTGTCGACCATTCGCTCAACCGATGCACCGCGCGGAATGCGGCCAACTGTCGGAACATTGACAATCACCGACGAGCCATCATTGCCCTCAACCCCAAGTCCGCCAACAATAAGATTGCCCTGTGCAATCGCATAGGTCTCACCATCCGCACCAAGAAGCGGCGTCATCATTAACGTGCCGCCACGCAGCGACCGGGCACCACCAATGGTAGAAACAGTAATATCAAGACGCTGGCCCGGCTTCATAAAAGCAGGCAATTCCGCTGTCACAATAACAGCGGCTGCATTCTTGGCAGTAAGATTGGATGCCTCAGTAACAAGGCCAAACTGCGATACCATTGACTGCAAAGATTGCAATGTAAGACCAGAAGAACCGTCACCCGTTCCTGCAAGGCCGACAACCACACCATAGCCAACAAGCTGGTTCGAGCGAACACCGGCAATCGAGGTCATATCCTTTAGACGATCGGCGAGCGCAACATTTGCCTTGACGGCAAAGGCGGCACTGGCAGCAACGGCCAAAAACAGTGTCACAAGGATTTTTGCCATTCTATGGTGCATTCTTGTTCCTCCTTAATGAGATACCCGACCAATATGCGCCCACCTAATATCGGGGTGAACTCATTGGCGACCCTAAAGCGGTGATAAGGTGCGCAACGTCCGGCTCAGCCATCCTTGGCGGCTAGAATCTGCAATTTCACCGGCACCAACATAAACGACTTCCGCATCAGCAATTCGGTTAGAGGCCACAAGGTTCGTGGCTGAAACATCTTCAGGTCTGATCAAACCCGTCAATCTGATATATTCATCGCCGTTATTCAGCCGTAGCTTTTTCTGGCCAGCAATTTCCATATTTCCGTTTTCAAACACCCGCGTCACGGTAACGGTAAGATAACCGGTCAGTGAATTTGACTGGGCAGCATTACCAGACCCGCTAAAGCTTCGCGTTGTGCCAGCCTTCAAAGGATCGACGCCCTTATCAAAGCCGCCGGTAAATAGGTTCGGCAACCCGATGGGAAGATCTACATCAAACGCATCAGACTTTGCCGAGGCTGCAGTCTGCGCCTTGGTAGCACTGAACTGCTCGGACAATGCGACTGTCAAAATATCGCCAACATCGCGGGCGCGAATGTCGCTTGCAAAAAGACCGTTCGAGCTTGCCTTATAGATACCACCAGTTGGTGCAAGGCGATCAGCCTTCAAGTGCGACGCCGGATAGATCGGCTTAAAATCAAGTGATGCCTGATTCTCAACATAGGTTGTGCAACCGGCTGTCATCATAGCCAGCGCAACAAGTCCTGCACCTCTAAATTGCGCGGCGCCTCTAAATTTTTTGACCATCATCATTATCCCTTTTGCCAAATTAGAGGTTCTGTGAGATAAAGCGCAGCATCTCATCAACCGAGGTGATTGATTTGGAACTCACCTCATAGGCGCGCTGCGTTTCGATCATCTCAACCAACTCATTCACAACATTGACGTTTGACGCTTCGAGTGAGCCTTGAACAATACGGCCAATGCCGCCTTCGTTCGCGTTTCCAACAATGGGGTCGCCGCTGGTATCGGTCTGAGCGTAGAAACTTTCACCCACAGGCTGCAGACCGTTTCGATTGGTAAAATCTGCCAGCGTTATCTGACCGACAGCCTCAGCGCCAACCCCGCCAGCAACCAAAACACTGATGATGCCATCTGTGGAAATATTGATCTGGGTTGCGCCATCAGGAATGGTGATTTCAGGCTGCACAACATACCCGCTGGCCGTTGTCAGCACCCCTTCAGCATTAGTTGAGAATGATCCATTTCGGGTGTAACCTACGCGCCCGTCGGGCATCAGCACTTGAAAGAACCCGCCACCTTCAATCGACATATCCAAAGCGTTATCAGTGGTGATCAGGCTGCCCTGCGTCATAAACTTCTGGGTGTTGACGATACGTGCGCCAGTACCAACTGAAAATGATGAGGTCAGGTTTGTCTCGGCCGTTGTCTGGTCACCGGCAACGCGGCGAACCTGGTACAGCAATGTTTCGAAATTGGCCCGGTCACGCTTGAACCCAGTGGTGCTGACGTTTGCAAGGTTGTTTGCAATGATCTGCATTCGGGTTTGTTGGGCGTTCAGACCCGTCTTTGCAACGTGCATAGAACTGGTGGACATCTTTTATCTCCTGGGCGAATTAGCTTGCCTGAAGAGTAAGCAAAAGATGTGCCAAACGGGTGTCTGGCGTGCAAATTTTAGCGTGGAAGGCGAAGCAGCGTCGCGCTGGCTTCATCGAGCTCGCTGGCTGAGGTCAAAAGCTTGACGTTAACTTCGTAGGCGCGCTGATCTTCGATTGTGTTTACTAGCTCTTCGGTGATGTTCACGTTGCTAAGCTCAATAAACTTTGGAATAAGCCTGATGTCGCCGTTCACCGGCGGTATGGTGCCATCACTAGCACGAATTTCACCATCGGGAAACTTCTTCAATTCCACCCCTCTTTCAGAAACCATACCAATTCTGGCAATCACGTTTTGTGTTCCAACGGGGCTTCCTAACGGCTCAATGGTCACCTCACCTGAATCGGCAACCTTGATTTGCCGGTAGGGTGGAATGTTGATTTCATTCAGGTTTTCATCCAGCATTTTCTGTTTGGCACCATTGACTAGGAACCCATTTATGTCGACCGACATATCTCCGCGCCGCGACAATGACGGCTCGCCTAGTCCCTTAACCAGAAAATATCCCTCGCCGCGGATGGCGACGTCGGTCTCCCTTCCGGTTTCGCTAAGCGTACCGGGGTCTCCCTGAAAGCTGTGTTTATCATCAAGCACAGCGAAGGCGCGCGAATTCAGCGTGTTCATACCTTCCAGGAACGCAGACCCCGAGGATTTAGTGCCAAGGTCACGTCGATAGCCCGGCACATTCAGGTTCGCCATATTCTGGGCGCGAACGGAGCGGTTGTCATAAATATTGTTCAACGTATTGAACGCTGTATAGATCATCTTATCCATAACATTCCTCCGTTTCTATCAGCCTAAATCAGGTGTTTATTATCTGATTTGAATGATTGTTTGGGTAAGGCCAGTTGTTGTTTCGATGGCCTTTGCCGATGCTTGGAAGTTTCGCTGGGCGGTAATCAGATTGACCAACTCTTCGGTAATATCGACGTTCGAGCGTTCCAGTGAACCAGACAGGATATTACCATACCCTTCGGACCCGGCCTCACCAACCTGTGGATTTCCCGAAACAGCCGTTTCGGTGTAGGTCGCGTTTCCGATCTGCTTTAGACCGTTCTGGTTGTTAAAGTTGGCAACAACAATCTTACCAAGCGGGTTGTTCTGACCGTTGGTATAGTTGGCACGGATCGTTCCCGATGAATCGATCTCGATACCGTCCAACCGGCCAGACGTAAATCCATCCTGATCCACCGTCAGAACCGAGAAAGGCTGGGCCAACTGGGTTGATGACGAGAAGTCAACATCCAGCGAAATTGACAAGCCTTCTTCCTGCTTCTCGTAATGGACAAGGTTTTTCGGGCTGACCAGCTTACCTGTCTTATCAAAGGTCAATTCACCCTCATCGATGTAAAGTGGATAATAGCCTTCAACCATATTTTCTGGTGGGTTGGTAACAACCTCGCCATCGGCATCAACATAAAGCGCAACGCCTTCGGAGTCGGTTGCTTGAACCAGATTGTAAATTTCTGGAACCGAGCCAACTCCCAAGGGAACATCATCAAGTCCAAGACGCGCTGCACCCTTAACCTTAATAGTTGAGTCAGACCCCATCGTGCCCGTGGAAAAGGTGAAGGAGTTCGAATCACTGCTATAGCCTACCGTTACACCGCCAATAGTATCTCCGGTGACCGGATCAACAATCTGGTTAATCCGGGTTTGCAGAGCATCGGCCAAAGTGGTGCCAACATAAGATGTGGCAGGCACTTCGATGATACCGCTGATGCCATTCACCGAGACGTTGAAAATATTGTCACCGTTCTGGGTGGACAGCTTGAAAACATTGGTCAACGGCTCGTTCGCACTGGCACCAACCGCTTGGGCTGTTTCTGCTTGTAGGCCAGTTCCAGCGGTAAACAGAAAATCGTTCTTTGAAGCTCCAACACCCAGCAGTGAATTATCACCATTGCCGATGATTGTGCCATCAACGTCATAGGCCTGTTCAACACGCGCGCCGGTGGTCTCACTGATGAAATAGCGGCCAACCTGAATGTTCGAGGCTTTTTGCTGTTCATTCACCCCAATGGCACCGTCCTTGGCAATCGCCTCGCCGGTCGTACCACTGGATATTGAGAAATTCTGCAACTCACTATTATAGGAAACTTTAATACCATAGCGTTTGTCATTTGGCTGAATTTCTTCACCAGTCGCAACAAAGGGATCACCGTATAGAACCTCACCGCCACGGATTTGGACGCGCTGCGCATTATCCGAATTAGTCAGACCCAGATTGTTGGTACCAGTCTGGGTGGCAGACCCATAAACCGAAAATGAGTTGAAGTTAGAATCTGTACCACTACCAAGAACCGTACGATCAACCTCAAAACTCAAACGCTGATTTGTTTCATCATATCCAACCTTCACAGGCGGATTTTTCTCGTCTACCCAATCCACACTTGATTTACTCAGGCTTGTCGTTGTAGCGGCAGTGGAAGTAACTGTAGCAGCAACTCCTCCGCCAAGAGCAGCACTAAAAGCTGATACTGTATCAGTCGTCGTGACACTGAAATCTGTCATATCGTCACGATTGACATACATTTTCGCAAGGGTTGTATCGGTAGGTGCTGGTGACACCGTGGCAATGTCCGCACTGGTATCACGCCATGACGTTGCAGAGGTTTTAAAAACCGCCTCACCGGCTGCATTAACAAAAGTGAAAGAAAAGCCCTTTAAATCTGTTAAAGCATCAAGAGCGTCTTTAACAGCCGTCAGACCGGATCCAGCCGCAGGGCTAAGTCCAAGATCACCGGTTGCGATAGTTAGCGAATTCGTGCCGTCAGTGAATGTCAGGTCGAGATTATCGTTGTCTGCTAATACGGGTTCAGTAATTTCCATCGGACGCTTAAGGTTTTGCAATCCTAGTAAAGCCAAATTCGTGGCGAGGGTTGCCCCTTCCGTACCATTTGTGATTTTCCACTCACTGGCAACAAATGAACCTGATGACGTATCGGCAGTGGTTCCTTGTTGTTCACGAATTATGATACGCTGACTACTGTAATCTTCCTGAGCTCCTGCATAGACTGGATAGGATCCCTCAAAAAATGCTTCAACTGTTGGTTCATCATCCGAAGGGCTAGTTAGCGCAAATACAGTAGTGGCGGCGCTATCGATGATGTTAAAATCTTCATCAGCAACAGCCAGACCTGATGTACTCACATCCACATATTTGTTGCCGCCGGCGTCCGTTCCTGTAGATGAAATCAGGAAACTGCGGCCATTAAGGTCGCCGCGAAAATTCTCATTTCCTGCCAAAGTAATTGAACGACCTTGTTCGTAATCAGTTAAATCTGCACTTGTATCAAGGTAGATTCTCAGGCGGTTCTCCGTCGAGGCATACTCAATCAAATTGGTTCCATTACCTGCCACCGAGTCATTTACGGTATGAACGCTGAGACTAGGACGCTTGTTGTAATATGAATGCACCATGTAGTGGTTGTCGCTAGGCGCGTCTGTGCGCTCCAACTTTACAACTTGTGTGTATTCATAAACCGCCGAAATCGTCTCACCTTTGGACTTGACGAACTGCAATCCACCAACGCCCAGCGGATCATCACTATAGGTACGGCCATAGGTATTAAGAGTGTCGTTTATGCGCAGTTGTGAGTGAGCCAGAAACTCTTCCTTGGTGCAGTCCGGCGAGGTACCCGTGATCGAGAAATCGTCACCCAGCCCCTCAGTCACAAACGTATCAGTGCCAAGAAGTTCGACGGACACTTTGTTGGTAAGGTTGGTTACCGCGCCATCAGCGCCAACACGCTGAAAATCCAGCGTGATTGTGTCATCAACATTCTGTTCAACCTGGAATTTGCGATCATCACCATAGGCAGCATTAATGGCCCGCTCAACTTCATTAGCAAGCTGATCGGCATTATAAAGGCCCGGGTTAATATCGATGCTAACGGGCTGGTCAGAATCATCTACATTCACCAGCAGAAAATCTTTGCCCCAGTAAACCTCACTACCCGTATTACCGGCTTCACGCGTTGATTTGAACTGTAGCGGGTCGGTAACAATCTCAACCAGCTTGTCACCCTCTTCACCAAAATCAAAACTGGTTGTCTCTCCGCTGATTTTAGCCGGCTGCGATGGAACAAGAGATCTCAGATCATCCAACTTGTACAACGGCGATCCCTTGCCCTCGATAAAGTAGTTGTCGTCTGGAATAGCTGTTGTCTGTTGGCCAAAGCGATCGATAAACTTCTGGCTGCCAGATTCATCAACCGCGCTCACCAAATCCGGGGTAATGATTGTGTCATTGATCACCAGGCGGGTGTCATATTTATTAGTCGGATCGTCGGCAGACGCAGCTTGCGTCTTAATGAAATACACCGTGGCAATCGTTGGGTTACCAAGATCGTCAAAAATCGTGATTGAAGTTGAATTGGTAAAGCTATTCGGATCATCCGGGCTGAATGTATAGCCGTCAACAAATTGTGAACGATTTGGCACGACGTCTGACGCCGCATTTACGTTTACACCGAGATCGATGTTGGATGTTGCCTGCGGCTCACCAGACGTCACTGGCAGTTGCAAAGGCACCGCACTGTCAAGGTCTTTGGCAGTCACCGATCCGTCAGTGTTCACTGGATATGTCAAAAGATACTGACCGGCCGAATCCACAACATAGCGGTCATTATTGACGTTGAGCGAGCCGTTTCGAGTGTAAACTGTCTGCGCCGACGTCAGCGACGGCTTCAACGCGAAAAAGCCCTGTCCCGAAATCGCAAGATCAAGAGCGTTTAGCGAGGAGGCAATGTTACCTTGCGTAAACTGCTGCTTAATCCCTTTCAAGATCGTGCCTGAACCAATCGAAGATGATGCGTTCTGCAACGGTGAAGTGGCAAAAATATCACCAAATTCCACCCGACTTCGTTTAAAACCCGTTGTACCAACGTTGGCAATGTTGTTTGACGTTGCCGAAATGTCTGCTGAAGAACCGTTCAGTCCTGTTAGCGCGGTATAAAACGACATTCTCTACTCTCCTGTGACCAATTCAGTGGCCATTTCTGCAATTTCTGTTCCAGTGTGAAAACCGAAACTCAAAAAATAAAAATCTTAGCGGCGAAACTTCGCTACTTCAGCAGCGCGAACAGCGCCGTAATCCTCAACATCCAGCATCACACCCGTTGTTGCGTCGCCCGTTGAGGCTGCCAGAACTTGAGCAAAAACGCTCGGTGTCAGGTTTTCCATCCCTTTGCCCATATCGGCATACGCATCAATGCGCACGACAGAACCGCTGTTGCGAATTGATTCGGGAAGCTCGGTCCATGCAAAACCAACCAGCCCCGATGCCTGCGCACCAAGATCGATGCTGTGTAGAATTTCGCCAGCTTCGTTGGTGAATGTAAGATTGGTGGTACCGGACGCGGACGGCAGATCCAGCATGCCATGGATTTCGCCATCTTCATCCGGGCGCGCATAATTGCCAGGCACCATGACCGAACTTCCAAGGAGATTGGTGGCAGTGGCCATCCGGAACTCGCCAAGCTGATCAGCGATCCCGGACAGGGTCGTGCCCATTTCGGTGATCCCTGTCACAGTTGAAAACTGCGCCATCTGCGCGATGAATTCTGCGTTTTCCATTGGTGCAAAAGGATCCTGGTTTTGCAGCTGAGTGGTCATCAGCTTCAGAAAATCCGCCTGACCAAGAGAGTCCTTGCTCCCACTCGCCTCTTTTTCCTCAGCGTTAACGCCAAGTTTTTTGAGAATGCTGTCCAGTTGTGACTGGCTTGATGGATCGATAGTGCTCATTCATGCTCTCCGTTAAATCACTTGCCCATTCTTATGGTGTGCATCATCAAGGCGCGAAGTGTGGTCACGACCTCAATATTGTTTTGGTACTGACGCTTGGCTTCAAGCATCTCAACGAACTCTTCTTCGACATTAACCCCGGCGGAATAAACAAAACCGGTTTCATCAGCCACGGGATGGCTGGGCATATAA
>JAACDV010000111.1 GCA_009936825.1 Bacteroidota bacterium
GCCCCCTCGCCAAGGCCCACTATCTGACATCAGGGTAATCGAGATGGGGCAGCTGCTGGCCGGTCCGTTTTGCGGGCAATTATTGGCGGATTTTGGGGCTGAAGTTATTAAGTGTGAGCAGCCCGGCATTGGCGATCCGATGCGTGAATGGGGCCGTGAGAAACCTTATGGTAAATCGCTGTGGTGGCCAGTTGTGGCACGCAACAAGAAATCTCTGACGATTAATCTGCGCACTCCTGAAGGCCAAAAAATCGTCCATGAGCTGGTTAAAAGTTGCGATATCCTGATTGAAAACTTCCGTCCCGGAACGATGGAGCGTTGGAACCTTGGCTATGAGACGCTAAAGGAAATCAACCCCAAATTGATCATGGTTCGCGTAACCGGGTTTGGTCAGACCGGCCCTTATTCAGCACGCGCCGGATACGGCTCTATTGGCGAGGGAATGGGCGGGCTTCGCTATGTAGTTGGCGATCCATCCACCCAGCCAAGCCGCGTTGGCGTTTCGATGGGAGACGAGCTAGCTGCCACCTATGCTTGTCTCGGGGCGATGATGGCGCTTCACGCACGTGAACGCACGGGTAGGGGCCAGGTTGTTGACAGCGCAATTTACGAAGCTGTGTTGGCAATGATGGAAAGCATGGTCACCGAATATGACGTCGCGGGCTATGTAAGAGAGCGCACCGGGCCGATTCTACCGAATGTGTCACCGTCAAATATTTTCAACACCAAGGACGGTAAATTGCTGCTTATCGGGGCCAATCAGGACACGGTCTTCACCCGTCTTGCCGCGGCAATGGGACAGCCCGAACTCGCCTCCGACCCGCGTTATGCCACGCATGCGGCACGCGGCGAGTCGCAGGAAGAACTGGATGGGTTGATTGACGAGTGGACCAAGATGCTGGATCTGGAGCCGTTGCAGGAATTGTTGAACGAAAACGGGGTTCCCTGCGGTCTGATTTACACCGCACCTGATATGTTGAAAGACCCGCACTTCAAAGCACGCGAAGCCATTGTCGAAGTGCCGCATCCTGATTTCGGCAGTATCAAAATGCAGAATGTTGCTCCAAAATTGTCGGATACGCCGGGTGCAGTGCGCCATGTCGGACCTGAACTTGGTCAGCATACGCAGCAAGTTCTTGGCGAGATTTTGAATCATAGCGCTGAGGAAATTGCCGAATTGCGCGAAAAGGGAATTGTCTAGACACCGAATCTTTGGGGCTAATTACGCTCCAATGTCTCTGCCCAATGTCTCTGCCCAATGTCTCGGTGTCACCTAATATTTGAAATTTGCAGAAGGACAAATTGATGACGACTGATCTTGATGCCAATTACGCCAAGGCTGGCTACAACACCCCCCAGCGCTGGGGTAAAAGTCCGGCCTTAGTGCTGGTGGATTTCGCCAAGGCGTATTTTGAGCCTAGCTCCCCCCTTTATGGCGGCGAGGGCTGCATCACCGCTGCGAAGAATGCCAGACGCCTTCTTGATCAAGCGCGCAGCCTTGCCATTCCAGTTATTTTTACCGAGGTGCGATATAAGAAGGGCGGCGCCGATGGCGGCGTGTTCTTTCGCAAAACGCCGCCGCTGAGTTGTTTTGAGGCGGGCAACCCGCTGGGCGATCTTCATGAAGATCTGCAAAACCGTGATGATGAGATTATCATTACCAAGCAATATCCGTCGGCGTTTTTTGGTACGTCGTTAGCGGCGATGTTAACGTCGATGCAAGTTGACACCGTGTTGCTGACCGGCCTTACAACCTCGGGATGTGTGCGGGCAAGCTGTGTTGATGCCATGAGCAA
Source organism: Bacteroidota bacterium (assembly GCA_009936825.1). Next base: position 1,797 of record JAACDV010000111.1, read on the forward strand.
CGGCTTTATCACGCTGGTTGTATCCGATGCGTGCGGAGATCGGGCAGACGCGCCGCATCAGGCTAATCTGTTCGATATGGGGGCGAAATATGCTGACGTGCTGACAACGGATGATGCGTGTGCCTATGTCCAGTCCGCTGCCAGCTGATTATCCTAAACCTTAATGATCCCGAAAAAGGGGGCCATGCCCGTCGAACTGATCTTTAAATCCCATCGCCCGTAATGCGTGCCAATAGGTGGCGGCATTAATCGGGATCATCGGTTTGCCAATCTCGACTGACATCTCATTGCAGACATTTATCATCGATAAGTTAGTGCCAACCTGCACGAAAGCATCAATGCTATCGTCATTCATCTCCAGAACATGCTGGCGAAGATCGTCTGGTTGTACATGCGCAATTTCAACAGGGCTTGGGCATTTCAACCCGCGAAATTTGCGAACCTCAAACCCGCAATCCTCAAAGAACTGAGTGACATTCTTGTCCGATATCGGAAAGTAAGGAGAGATCACGGCAATGCGCTTTACCCCATAAAGGTTCAGCGCGTCCTCACAGGCGAACGATCCTGCCGAGATGGAGACACCGCAATGATCGGATAGCTCCTGCATCCGCTTTTCCGAAGGCGCGCGTCCTCCCCAAAACATCAGCGCCGACATTCCCATAATCAGATAATCCGGCTCGCAGGTCATACACCGGTCAACGGCATCGTACAGCGTTGCGCCAATCGCCTCAACCAATGCCACAAACTCATCATCATTGCTGACTTGCATGTTGGGAATATGGATACGTCCATAATGATTGGTTACGCCCGGGATGCGCAAATCATCCATATCGGGTTGAACAATCGTGTTGGTCGAAGGGGCGACTACCGCGAATTTGCAGCGCCAACCAAGAGCATCTCGTGACATTTATAAATCTCCGGTTTGGATTATATCTTTGCATCGAAGCTTTCCTCTAGTGTCGTCGCGGGTGCAGGCGAAGTCAACAACTTGTCTGGACAAATTCACAAAGCTGGCTATGGTTTATCGAAGGGAGGGCGGCCTTATGGGTGACCGCAGATTGCGTGACTTGCTGGCATCGGGGGAGGCGATTATTGCCCCCGGGGTTTATGATATGATCTCCGCTAGAATGGCGTGCCAGGCCGGATTTAATGCGCTTTATGTTGGTGGTTATGGTATTTCAGCGTCTCATCTCGGGCTGCCTGATGTTGGCTTGATGAGTTATACCGATGTTGTTCAACAAGTGCGTAGCATCGTGCGAAACAGCACTATTCCTGTTATTGCCGACGCCGATACAGGCTATGGCGGGTTGGTAAATCTGCGGCTTACGGTACGCGGTTTTGAAGACGCCGGAGCAAGCGCAATTCAGATTGAGGATCAGAATTTTCCGAAACGCTTTGCGCATGCAAAAGGGGTTCAGGTAATCACCAAGGCCGAAATGGTGCGCAAGGTCAAAGTGGCCTGCGATAGTCGTAGCAGCGAAGATTTTCTGATCATCGCGCGCACCGATAGTCTTCCCGAACACGGCGTTGATGACGCGGTTGACCGCGCAACTGCCTATGTTGAGGCTGGCGCTGATATTGTTTTTATCGAAGGGGCGCAGGACGCCGCCGGAATGCGCCATATCGCCGGACAGTTTTCAGTGCCGCTGGTTGCCAAGATGTTTCCTGATGGCGAAATTGGTGCGTTGAGCAGCGCCGCGCTGGCTGAGATGGGCTATCAAGTGATCATATATCCAGCTCTGGGGTTCTTGGCGGCGAGTGCGGCGCTGGAGGCGGGATACGCGGAATTTCTTGATACTGGCAAGGTCACGCACCAGCCGCTGTTTGGTTTTGAAGAATTTAGCCAGATGATCGGCTTTGAAGAAATCTATGAATTTGAAAAAAGATGGGATGAGGAATAGCCCTCAAGACACATGCCAACACCCATGCAAATTAGCGACTACCAACAGGATAAAGCCAAATAGAACAAACTGGGAGTTCACCGCCATGCATTATGATTTTGTGCCCATGCCCCATCGCCAGCCGTTGAAATGGCCAAATGGCAAAAGAATGGCGGTCGTGCTGACGACTAATTTGGAATATTGGGAGCCGACAAAGGATACCGACAGGGTAATTTATCCGGGCGGACCGGGAATTGTTGGGGGCACGCTGACCGGGCGCATTTATGATAATCCGAACTGGACATGGCGCGAATATGGACACCGCGTTGGTGTGTGGCGCATGTTCGATCTTTTTGAAAAAGCTGGCATCCCGACCTCATGCACAATCAACGCGATGATGGCGATTGAGCGCAAAGCGGTCGTCGATCACGCAGTTGCGGCTGGATATGAAATCGTCGCGCATAATTATGAACAGACCGAACTGTTGACCGATTTTCAGGATGATGAAGAGGCGGAACGTAAGATCATTCAAGCGACATTGAAGGTTTATAAAGACGCGATAGGCAGGGATGCGCGTGGGTGGCTGTCATCCTCATTGCGCTCAACGCCATCGACCATCGATATCATTGCCGAAGAGGGGTTGTTGTTTTTCTGCGATCTTTTGAACGATGATCAGCCTTATCTTGTCAAAACCCGTAGCGGGCGTGACATTGTGTCGGTCCCCTACACTTCAGAGGTTAATGATTTCACCGTTTTCATGCGGCAAGGCAAAGATGTTGAGGGTGCATTCAACGTGTTCAAGGAACAGTTTGACTGGCTGTATAAAGAAAGCGAGACCAGTGGGCGGCATATGAATATTGGTCTTCACCCGCACGTTATTGGCCAGCCGTTCCGTATCCGCTCACTGCAGATGTTTTTGGATTATGTAAAGCAGTTTGACGATGTCTGGTTTGCCACGCGCGAAGAAATTGCCGAATGGTATCTGCAAAATCATACCGACCATATTTCAGAATAGGTGTTAGGCAAAGGCCCCTAGGGCGCCTATCTGAAATTCACCAACATAAAGGGGCAATCTGAGTTTTTCAGCTTTGCCCTTTTTGCTTTAGTTTCGATAAGAAAATGAAATTATCTTCGCCAAGATGCCAGTTGAAGGACGCTAGCAATGTGCGTTGGTCGTATTTATACCGTCGCAGGATTCGCAAAGATAAATTGGAAGATGGTTTGCCAAGTGCAGCATAGATGTCTGGCGGCATTGTCAGGGCCTGAATTTCCTGTTCAATATTGGTGACGGCGACACCCTTGGCTTTTTCAAGATAGACATAAAAAGGTGGTTTGCGGGTTGCCATTGTCTCCCACAGATCTTCAAATTCGGGTGAGATATACGTCTCGATGAGCGCTATTGGATCATTGCCGGATCCTTGCAGGCGAAGGCCGCGCTGAAGCAGCCACTTCCGCTCAGCTTCCTCGCCGCCTTGCACGTCAAGTTTGGCCAGCATACCCGGGCTAAGGTTCACCGCTTCTGAAGATAGACATTCATACCCCGATCCAAGGGCAAAGCGGAGAAGCTCATTGGCGGTCTCAAAGCTCTGTACAAAAACGTCGGTTGGATCGGCTCTTATAACCTTGCCGCAAGACCCTTGCTTGCGTTCGGCAAGGCCGTCAGCCTGTAATCGTCGTAGAGCTTCTCGGACAGTAAATCTGCTAGCACTAAATTCTCGGCATAGCATAGCCTCGCTTGGCAGATTGCTATTAACCGGATAATCGCCATCAAAAATCCGCTTGCGAATAACTTCGTGAATCTCTTGATAGCGCGCTATTTTTGGCAATCATTACTCCTGCTATACTTTTACTCTACCGCCTCAAGCTCCCGTAAAGAAGAGATCATTGATGACTTCATCACAAAATCCTTGTGTCGCGTCTCATCGGCCACAATAGCACGAAGATCAGCGTAATAATCTTCCCGTTGCTTTGGATCGGTGGCATTCAGAATTGCCCGGTTACGCAGCGCCTGCGCCTGAACGGTTTCCAAAGCAACCTTGCGGCGTTGGCGCTGATAACGCTGCATCGTGTCCAGGCTATCACCATGCCAAACTTTGACTAATTTCTCGACCAAATTTACGGCATCATGAATGCCGCCATTCATTCCCATTCCCCCAAGAGGGTTGTTCAGATGCGCCGCATCGCCAGCCAAAAAGACCCTGCCATCCAGATATTTATCTACCACACGCTCATGAACGCGGTAAGCCGTTTTGTGGACGACTTCATACGGTGCGTCATTTGGTAACACAGCCTGCAATCTCGCTTCAACATTCGCCGGATCCATGATCATCTCTTCGCTATGCTCTGGATTTGTCGGTAGCAGCACGCGCCACAAGCTTGGCGTGCGAAGAAGCACCAGCCATTCGTTGGGGTCAGAGACATAAGCGATATTCGCCAGATCGGGAATGGCCTCGTGATACTTAAAATGTGTCGAAAGCGAGAGGAAAATTTCGGGAATGGTAATACCGTCAAACTGCGCACCAATGCCGTGTCGTACAATTGATCGCGCACCGTCGGTTCCAATGAGATAGCGCCCTTTATATTCTGACTTCGATCCGTCGTCATGCTCGGCCTTCAACCAAATCCCATTATCATCCTGACCAATATCAGTCGCTCTGGTTTCGGTAATCAACTCTCCATCGGGATGATCATCGACGAATTGGCGAAGCGCTTTGTTCAGCTTCCATTGTTCACATTGTAGGCGGAACGGAAAATCGGTCTCACCTTCCAGCAGGTCCAGATTAAAGGTGGCGACAACACCTTCGTTGCGATCACGGAATTGCCATTCATGACAGACAAGACCCTGATCAACCAAGGTTTGGGTAATGCCAAGTCGCGCTAGAAAATCCAGCGTTGGGGCGTGAAAAGTCGATGCCCGTAAATCTTGTGCCAGGTCGGCGGTTGCCTCGATCAGCGTGACGGGAATGCCAGCATCCAGCAAAGATGCCGTAGCGACAAGCCCGACAGGACCCGCACCAACTACTACTACC